>JAKUSY010000539.1 GCA_022451445.1 Planctomycetota bacterium | reverse complement strand
GGCGGACGGGGTCCCTCTCGACCTGGGCTCTGAAGGCCAGCGCTGGAGACTTCATCCCGAAAACAGGGAGACCGGCAAAAGGTTCATTCGGGATGATTTCAAGGTGCCCCTGGTCTTCGGCGGTGCCGGCGTGCCCTTTACTCCCGGCGACCGGGGAGGGTTCGTGATCAAGGACTCCTACAATATCTCGATCTACCTTTCGGCGGATGGCGAGGAGGGCATCTACAGGAAGAACCACCCGGTGCCTTTTGGCGAGAGTGTTCCGGGCCTTGAGCTTCTGCCCGAGTCCTGGCGCAAGGCTCTGCCGAATATCGGCACCCTGAGCCTAGGTGAGGATAACCCGTTGATGACCCTGGGCGAGAGCGGGTTTCGCAATCTCATCTGTTACGAGGCGGTGCTGCCGGAATACGTACGCCAGTCCGCTCTCGGCAGTGACTTCCTGGTGAATCTCACCGAGGACTATTGGTACGGCAATACGGCCCATATCCCGCAGCATCTCTCGGTGTTCATTCTCAGGGCGGTAGAGTCCCGGGTTCCCGTGCTGCGCTGCACGAATGTGGGACCCTCGGGCATCGTCGACATCGCCGGTGAGTTCCATGGCGGCCGTGCGATCTGGGAAGCCGACAGCTTCACCGAAAGCTTCATCCCGGGCAGTGTGCCGTCCAGCTACAGCAGGTGGGGTCACTGGTTCCCGCTGCTCTGTCTTCTCCTGGGAGTCCTGCTGCTGGGTTTTGCGAGGCGGGGGCGCCCTTCCTCGATGTCCCCCGAGACGCCTGAAGGATAGAGATTTGCAAGGGCACGGAGGCCTTCTGCAGGATGTTCTCTAAGTGTTTTTCTCCAAAGGGGTTGTCTGCCACTTAAGTTGACTTTGGCAGAAGCGCCTCCTATACTCACTTGTCGATTCACTCAACTGAGAATTTTTTTTTCAGCCTGACTACGAGTCGCTCTACCCGGCCATGAGCTTGCCGGGGAACGGATGAAGCGCCATGGAATTAGGTCTCTCCCAACACCAGGCGATCAAGCAGATCCAGACGCTGTCGCCGCAGATGTACATGTCGATGGAGATTCTCTGTCTGAACTCCATGGATCTGGAGGAGCGTGTTGAGATCGAGCTGGAGAACAACGAAACGCTCGAGCGCCAGGAGGAGGCGGCCGCAGACGGTGGAGATGACGCCGCCGCGACGCAGGCAGAGTCTCCATCCACCGAGGATGCCGACGCTCCGGGTGAGGTCGCGGAAGATCCGCTCGGTTCGCTGGAGGATCGGATGGAACGAGCGGATCGCTACTACGAGGATGATGTGCCGCCCGGGCGTAGCGCGTCCAGCTATCGTGGGGAGCGGGATGAGAAGCTCGAGGCGATGAGCAATACGGCCGAGCGCTCGATCTCCCTGCAGGACTACCTCGAGGACCAGGTCCATATGCTCAGCGACGAAGAGGTCCTGGAGACCATGCGGCTGGTCCAGGCCCGCGGGGACGACTCCGCCGGGATGGGTGAGGCGTCCGTGGCGGGAGCCGCCGAGGTCGATTCCAACAGAACGGAGGAGCCGCCTGCCGAAGGACACTCTCAGCAGCTTGATTTTTCCGATGAGCAGGTCAAGGCGGCTCGGGAGCTGTGCAGCTCGGTCATTTTCAACATCGATGAGCGCGGCTACCTCATGTATTCCCTCGATGAGATCAGGGCCTCGCTCGAGCCGGCGCCTGAGATGATCCTGCTCAAGGTAGCCCTCGAGATAGTCCAGGATCTCGATCCCACCGGGGTTGGCGGACGCGGCCTCGAGGAATGTCTCATCCTGCAATTGGAGAAGGATCGGCAGGACTATCCCCTCGAGGAGAGGATCATCCGGGAGTACCTCTCCGAGCTGAGTCACAACAGGCTGCCTAAGATCGCCAGGGGACTCGGCGTGGGGATCGAGGACATCAAGGACGCGGTGCAGAACATCGCCTCCCTCAATCCGTTGCCGGGAAAATTATTCGGGGGAGAACCGCCGCATTACATCAAGCCTGATGCCATAGCCGAGGAGGTTGAAGGCGGCTACGAGGTCCGTGTCGAGTCCACCTACACGCCACGGCTGAGGATCAGTCCTCAGTACAGGGAGCTCTACCGGCAGTCCCGCAAGGATCCCGAGCTGAAGAAGTACCTCAAGAAGAAACTGGATAACGCGGAATGGCTGGTCCTGGCGATCCGCCAGCGGCAGGCTACGCTCCAGAAAATAGCCCAGGAGATCGTCAACATCCAATCAGGCTTCCTCGATCACGGCATCAGCCACCTCAAGGCGCTGAAGATGGCCGATGTGGCTGAAATCCTCGGGGTCCACGTCTCGACCATCAGCCGGGGTATCAGCGGCAAGTACATCCAGACGCCCCGGGGTATCTACCCGATGAAGTTCTTCTTTACCGGCGGGGCGATGAAGTCCAGCGGCGATGTCGAGGCCCGCGGCAGCGTGATCCAGCGGATCAAGGATTTCATCGAGGAGGAGGACAAGGATAGCCCCCTGAGTGATGTGGCGATCGTGGAAAAGCTGAAAGAGGTCGAAATCAATATTTCACGCCGTACCGTAACGAAATACCGGGAAGCGGAGGCGATTCCATCCTCTAGGGAGCGCCGCGAGTACTGAAGAGCCGGGCCGGGTTTTCCACAACCCGCAAAAGTCTTTCTGCGCTAACATGTGAAAAAGGTGGTGACGGAAAAGAAGATCCTGGCGTCTTTCTTCCTGTAGGACCCCTGAGCAGGAATCTCCCGGCAGTTGAATCCGGCGCCGGGAAGTGG
>JAKUSY010000538.1 GCA_022451445.1 Planctomycetota bacterium | reverse complement strand
ATGCACATGGGGGTCGTCACCTTGATCTCTTCGAGGGCCTTCGCCACAGCCTTGAACGGACAGTCGACGCCCGCCATGAAAACCCGGCCGAGGGCGGTAACCACACCGATGCGAAATCCCTTGGAAGTCTCAAATACCCCGCTCCCCTTCCCCGGACAGGTGAGGGGATAATTAAGCGGCCTCAGGAGACGCCGGTCTTTCTCCAGGACGGGAATGACCTCCTTGCGCCTCCAGGTGTGGTCACCGCTGGTGACGACATCGACCCCTGCGGCGACACTCTCCTTGAAGAGATTCTCGGTGATCCCGGAGCCCTGGGCGGCATTCTCGCCATTGGCTATGACAAACTCGATACCGTTGCGGGCAACGTAATCGCCCAGGAGTTCCTTTACGGCAGACCTCCCGGGCTTGCCTACGATATCGCCGATAAGTAAGACTTTGATCTCCACGCTCACCTCACCTACCTGGCATATTCAACAACCCGGGTTTCCCTGAGAAGGGTCACCTTGATTTCTCCGGGATACTGCAAGGTGCTCTCGATCTCCTTGGCAATGTCCCTGCAAAGCTTGACAGCCTTCTTATCCCCGATCTTCTGTGCGTTCACGAAGACCCGGATCTCGCGCCCTGCCTGGATCGCGTTGGCGGCCTTGACCCCGGAAAAACTGAGCGCTACGGCCTCGAGGTTCTCGAGCTTCTTGATGTAGCGCTCGAGCGTTTCTCCACGAGCTCCCGGCCGGGACCCGGAAATCGAATCCGCGATCTGGGTTATCACCGCGTAAATTGACTCCATCGGAACATCGTTATGGTGCGAGGCGATCGAATTGACTACCTCCGGAGGCTCGTCATAACGACGCGCGATATTGGCCCCGATTTCGGGATGGCCACCCTCAATTTCATGATCAACGGCCTTCCCCACGTCATGGAAGAGGGCGCAGCGCTTGGCAAGGACAATATCCACGCCCAGCTCGGCAGCGAGCATACCCGCGAGATGTGCGCATTCTTTCACGTGTTCGAGAACGTTCTGCCCATAGCTGGAGCGAAACTTCAAACGTCCCAGCAGGGTGACCATCTTCGTATGGACACCGGGAAGGTTCAGATCAAATACGGCCTGCTTCCCCTGCTCCTGGATGATGTCATTCATCCCCTTCTTGACCTGCGCGACAATCTCCTCGATACGAGTAGGGTGAATGCGCCCATCGGCGATGAGCTGGGTCATCGACTGGCGAGCCATCTCCCGGCGGATGCTGTCAAAGGAGGAGACTATGATGACTCCCGGTGTGTCATCGACGATTACGTCGACGCCAGCAGCCTTCTCAAAGGCACGAATATTTCGCCCCTCACGTCCGATGACGCGTCCCTTCATTTCATCGTTGGGGATTTCGATGGTACTGGTCGTGATATCTCTGCAATAGCTCGAGGCCAACCTCTGGATACAGGTCGCAAGGATCTCCCGGCTCTTGGTCTCGGCGGTCACCTTGACCCTCTCGAGCATGTTGTTGAGCATCGTCTCCTGCTCGTGCTCAAACTCCTTTTCGAGTTTTTGAAGCAGGAGCTTCTTGGCTTCATCCTGGTTCAGGTTGGTAACGCGGTAGAGGTTCGCCTTCTCTTCTTCGATGACCTGCTCGAGCTCCTGCTCCCGCTGATCCATCATCGAGGTGCGATTGTCGAGACTCTTGTCCTTGTTCTCGAGGTAGCTTTCCTTCTTGTTGAGAAGATCAAATTTCCTGTCGAGATTGTCTTCTTTCTTCGCCAGCCTCGATTCCACGGATTCGAGATCTTTGCGTTTCGAACCGATCTCACCCTCGAGATGTTCACGACGCTTGTCCGATTCCTTCCTGGCTTTCGCGAGGTACTCCTCTTTTAACCTGCCACTCTCTTTTTCAGCTTCATCGAGGATGCCTTGCGCGTGCTTGCCTGCGGTTACGATCCTCGCCTTGTAATAGGCGTAGACGAGCAACGCGCCGACAGCGAGACCAATCCCGATGAGGATGTATTCGTTCGACATGCCTGATTCCTCTCAACCCCGGGCAGGGTTCGAGTGGATACCGGCAGGTGCAGCAGGCGAAAATTCACCGCGAACCGGAGAGAGCTCCGTCGAGAGGGTCGCAACGCTCCCCGCCTCGACAGGCGGCCTCGGCCTCGAGCCGAGAGCCAATCTAAATCTGTAAACCGAAGGTCAGTCCATATCCGCGGTCAAGTACCGAAAGCTCCCCTCGAAAATCCGGGGAGATCCGGAACTCGAGGCGGGGCACATCGTCATTTCGACGCTCGGAGAGCAAATCTCCCAGCCTGTGCGCAGGAGATAAAATGCCCGGGACACCCGGCATTTCTTCACCCCGGTAACTGATTCGATCCAAACAAATCGCTCCTGTTCTGCTATTCAACGGTGAACTCGCGGTCCACTGTACCAATCGGCACCACTCCCCGAACTCTGCTTCAGGGGCTATGCAATAGTTATGATTATTTACTGAGCAAACACCAACAGCCCCCTGGACCAGGCCGGCTTGGCTGGGCACTTTGTTAGAGCATTCCACTCTCCCAGCTTCATCGACACTGGCGACACCTCCCCCCCCTGCATTTGCAGAGATGGTCGGCAGCCAAAGGGTCACGGCCAGAAATACAAGCAGAACGGCGCAGGCGAATGCGCGAACGCATCCATGGAGCAACGCCTCGAGGCGTCGCCTATCCAGTATGGAAGCCGGTCTTAAATTTGCCGGACTCATTATTGAAGTAGTCCAAAAGGTTGTTGTGGCAGCGAACACACTGCCGACCCG
>JAKUSY010000537.1 GCA_022451445.1 Planctomycetota bacterium | reverse complement strand
GAGGCGGGCGCGGATATCATCAATGACGTCAGTGCCTGCAAGGATCCCGACTGGCTCCCCGTGCTCAGAGAGCATGAATGCCCCGTGGTCCTCATGCATATGCGGGGGACTCCTTCCGATATGCAGGAGAACACCAGCTATCCCGATGGCATCCTGAACGATATCTGCGGGTTTCTCGAGGACCGGATCTCAGCCCTCGGAGCCGGCGGTATTTCACGAGAGCGAATCCTGATCGACCCGGGCATCGGTTTTGCCAAGGAGGCCGGGCAGAATGTGGAGATCCTGGCGGGGCTGCGCCAGCTCTGCGGCATCGGCCGCCCGGTGCTGATGGGAGCGTCGCGAAAGTTGTTTCTAGGCAGGATCCTCGGTGATTCCAGGGGGTGCGAACGCGACCCCGGCCAGAGAGATGTCGCCACGGTGGCCGCCAATATGATCGCCGTGCTGAACGGCGCCTCTGTCCTGCGTGTTCACAATGTTCCCTACACCAGGGATCTGATCGATGTGGTGGAGGCCTTGCGGCTGGAAACGGCCGGCGATCTTCCGCAGGAAGCCCTGCAGCCCTCGGGCGGGGGAGGTGCTTGAGTGCAGGATTTCTTTACAGGCCTCTGGAGCCTGGTCAGCATAGCCTACCTTGTGGAGATACTGGTGATCTTCCTGGTCATCTACGCTTTCCTGCGGTTCATGGAGGGGACCAGGGGAGAGGGTATTCTCAAGGGCATCGCCCTGCTGATGCTGACCTTTCCGATCCTCCTGGCGATCGTCGCCGACCAGCTCGAAAAATCCGACCTCGACTTCAACATGGATCGCCTGCTGGTTATCATCCGGTTTTTCGGCGCCGCGGCGATCCCCGCGGTATTCATTGTCGTTCAGCCTGAGCTGCGGCGGGCCCTTGTCAGGCTTGGACAGACCAGTCTCCTGGGCGTGTTTCTCAAGCGGGAAACCAAGGGTATCGTCGAGGATCTTGTCAGGGCATCGTTCAGGATGTCGCGCAGGAAGATAGGTGCCCTGATCGCCATCGAGAGGGAGGTGGGCCTGAAGAATTACATAGAGCACGGAAATCAGCTCGATGCGGTCGTCAGCAGTGGGCTGCTCTCCACGATCTTCTTCCCGGGCTCGGACCTTCACGACGGCGCTGTCGTTATTCGCGAGGACAGGATTGCCGCTGCCGGCTGTCTCTTCCCCCTGAGTGACACCCCCGGGCTTGGTAATGTCATGGGGACAAGGCATCGCGCCGCTCTCGGGGTCAGCGAAGAAACCGATGCGATCGTCATCGTCGTTTCGGAGGAAACCGGAAACGTTTCATTCGCCAGCCGGGGCGAGCTGGAAAAAGTCGATGCGGAGCGGCTGCGTGAACTATTGCAGCGTCACTTCGTCGAGCTGGATGAGGAGGAAGAAATGGCCGATATGGATACGAGCCAGGACAATGCCAGCCCCAGGGGGGGGGACGATAGCCATGTGGCTTAAGAACCTACTGACCGAGAATTGGCGCAGCAAGCTGATCGCGCTGTTCTTTGCCATCAGTATCTGGTTCGTTGCTTACCAGTCGGAGGTGAAACGCGCTACGCTGAAGTACAGGGTTCGTTTCAAGCCTCGTGAACCCGGCAAGACGGCGATCGTGGGGCTCCGTTCCCCGGGACAAACCATGAGCTTTTTTCCGCCAAGCGGCGAGTGGGAGGAAGAGATCACGATAGAGGGTCCGCGTGAGCAGGTAGATCAGATCCGGGGCGCCGGGGCCGACAAGGCCTTCGTCATTTCCGTTCAAAAAGATGATGAATCGCATGAGTTCAAACAGGCGGATTTCGATTTTCCCCGCTCCGGAGTTTCTATTCGGAGCTTTCGGCCTGAGCGTCTGCGGATAGAGCAGGATGGTATCGAGGAGCGAACCATTTCCATTTCGGATCTTCCCGGTATCGTCGAGGTGACCGAAAGGAGACCCGAAGGCAAGCTCAGCATAGAGGTCGATGGCCCTGCGGCCGGACTCAGGATCCGGGGGCCGGTCTCCGTCCTGGAGGATGATCGGTTCGCGCTCAGGGTTACGGTTCCGATGAAGTTCCAGGCCAGCGAGGAAGGGCTTTTTGATTTGCGGGTCCATCCCGATACCGAAAAGGTGAAGCAGACTGTCCAGATCTGGAAAGACTTTGACCTGAAGCCGGGTGAAACGCCGGGGTGGGTCTGGTTTACGGATCCGGTGAGGATACGTGTGAGTACGGTCGTAGAGGAGAGCTCGGATACCTTCTCCGTCGAACGGGCCCGCCTGCTCTTTCAACTGCCGTTGATCCAGGTTGCCTGCAAGGTTTCCCTGAAGGATGTCCCCCTGGGGACAGCGACCATTCCTGTCGCCTTCGAGGGGCCCCTCAAGGCGATCCGGCAGCTTCGGGAGCGTCCTGAGATCACCCTCATCGTTCCCGCTCCCGCTGAATTCGATGCGGAAAAAGGCGGCACCTTCAACTTCATCGAGGCGGATCTGAAGGTAAAGGATTTCCCCGGCGTGAGTGTCCTGCAGCATGAGAGCCGCAAGGCGCAGCAGGCAGCGTTCTGGTCCTACGAGATCAATGTTCTCGCTGCTGAGGGAAGCGATAAAAAATAGGGATGGCTGAGGAGAGAGAAGTGAGCATCTTCGGAACCGATGGTGTGCGGGATCGTGCGGGAGAGGGATTTCTTGCGTCGGAATCAGTCGCGAAAATCTCCCCTGCGCAGGCCTCCGTTCATCAGGACCGCGAGGAGGTTTCCTCGGATATCGGGGCGGAGCGGGGCCAGGCTGTTTATATCGGCCGC
>JAKUSY010000536.1 GCA_022451445.1 Planctomycetota bacterium | reverse complement strand
ATCCTGCGCAATTTCAGCGAGCTCATCAGGAACATCTCGGACCGCCAGAGGTTGCTTGAATCGGCCCTGCATGCCGCCCTTGACAATGTAGATGCCAAGTACGGTTTCATCGGCCTGTTCGGCCCCGGGGGGGAGCTGGAGATCCGGGTGCAGAGGAGCCCCCGGGATCCGGCCGGCCCTATCTCCTACAGCGCCTCGATTGTCGAGCGGGCGCAGCAGGAGGGCATCGCGATCCTCTTCGGCGCCGACGGGGATGGGGATTCGGAGCCCTCGCGCGCCGGGCTGGATGCGCGCAGTCTCAAGCAGCTGCAGATCTCCAGCGCCATGTGCCTGCCGCTGTTCAGGGCCGAGGAGGTCTATGGGGTTCTCTATGTCGATGACCGGGCCCGGGAGAATGCCTTCGCCGAGGAGGATCTTTATTTCGCCAATATCCTCAGCAACCTGATCTGCCTGGCCGTGGAGAAGGAGGAGCTCTACGAGCAGATTCGCGACGAGAACATCGAGCTGAAGACCATCCTGCATCAGAAGAATCGTCTCGTCGGCGTCAGCCCGCAGATGAAGGAGGTCCAGCGCCGGGTCAAGAGGGTGGCGGGCTTCGATACGACCATCCTGCTCAGCGGCGAGAGCGGCACCGGGAAGGGGCTCCTGGCCCGGGCGATCCACGACCGCTCGATAAGACGGGCGAAGCCCTTTGTCGAGATCAACTGCTCGGCGATCGAAGATGGCCTGCTGGAGATCGAGCTCTTCGGCTACGAGGCCGGCCATGATATCGCCGGAGCGGATTCCCGCGGCAAGACCGGCAAGATCGAGAAGGCGGATGGAGGGACTCTCTTTCTCGATGATGTGGACTGCATGAGCCTTGATGTCCAGGCGAAGATCCTCAGCGTCCTGGAGAAGGAGGCCGTCGATCGCCTGGGCGCCACCGCCGGCAGGAGCGTTGACCTGCGCATTGTCGCCGCGAGCAACAAGCCGCTTTCTTCCGTCGTGGAGAAGAAGGGCTTCCGCGAAGATCTCTACTACAGGTTGAAGGTATTCCAGATCGAGCTGGCGCCGCTGCGGGATCGCCGTGAGGACATTCTGCCCCTGTCCCAGCACTTTCTCTCGGTCCTTCAATACGAGGACAGGGGTCCGGTGGATCTCTCGCCGCGGGCCAAGGAGCTTCTCATGGCCTACCATTGGCCCGGGAACATTCGCGAGCTGAAGCATTTCATCGAGGAGGCGTTCCTGGTCTCCAATGGAACGACAAGCGATCCTGAGAACCTGCCGGATGATCTCCGGCGGGAGGACAATCCCCAGCCTTCGGGAACTCTCTCGGAGATCGAGGGGCAACATATCAGGCGGGTTCTTCAGAGCGTCAACTGGAACAAGCGCCGGGCGGCCGAGGTGCTCGGAATCAACCGTTCGACGTTGTACGAAAAGATCCGCCTTTATCACATCGAGAAGCAGGAGGAGCCGCCTCCGGAGGCCGGGGCTGAGCCACCTGCCTGATCTCCGGCGCTCCGAAGCTTTGGTTGTTGGTTTCTTGACAAATCCGCGGTGGGCTAATATGAACTCAGAGGTGACAATTTATCCGGTGTTCCGCGGGGTCTCTTTGAGGTCGCGAAGCGGAGGCCGGTCTTCAGTCGGCTCCGGGATGGGCCTGACGCCAGGGAATAGAACCGTCGAATAGGGATAATTCATGCCAGAATCAGTGAGTTCGGCCATCGACGGGATGGACGAACATATCAAGCGCACAGTCGAGCTGCTCGAGAAGACAGATCTCGACGCGGTCAGCGCTCTTGTCGATAAGCTCTACGAGGCCTATCGGGAGGGGAGCCGTGTTTTTATCTGCGGCAATGGAGGCTCGGCAGCCACGGCCAGCCATTTCTCCGAAGATCTCGCCAAGAGCACCATCAAGGATCATACGGTTCAGAAACGCCTGAGGGTCAGCAGCCTGACCGACAGCGTACCTTTCATCTCCGCCCTTGGAAATGACTGGGGGTATGACACCATCTTCCGTGAGCAGCTGGTGACGAACGCCGAGGAGGGGGATGTCCTCATCGCTATCAGCGGCTCCGGCAACAGCCCGAACGTGGTCAGCGCCGTGCAGTGGGCGTCGGAGAACGGATTGTTTACAGCAGGCTTCAGCGGCTTCAATGGCGGGAAGCTCAAGGGTATGGTTGACCTGAGTGTTCACAGCCCGGTTCTCGATATGGAAATCGCTGAAAATACCCATATGGTGGTCGTGCATCTCGTGGTCAGCGGATTGCGTGCGAAGATCAGCGAGGCCGCCTGAATCGATGAAGCTGTTCGCCTGTGCGGGGGTTCGATTTCCATGGCAGAAAAGAACGAGACTCCTGGGCGCCCGGATGGAGCTTCCCTGCGGCTCTACGATGCGAATCTCAACCGCGCCTCCGAAGGTCTGAGGGTGGCCGAAGATGTGTGCCGTTTTCAGCTCGACCTGCCGGGTCTCTCGGCGGAGCTGAAGGAATTGAGGCATCTGCTTTTTTCGGCCTCCGGCGCGGCGGGTATCTCGAGAGAGGAGTTGTTGCGCGCCAGGGATATCGAGGGGGATGTGGGCCGAGATAGCGCGACCCCGGAATGTTCCACCGAAACGGTGGACTTGACCGGGATCGCCTACCGGAATTTACGCCGCGCGGGCGAGGCGATCCGGGTTCTCGAGGAGGTCAGCCGTGCACGGGGCGCCGCCGCCGGTGTCCTGCAGGAAATTCGTTACCGGGTCTACTCGGTTGAAAAGGCCGTCTCGATCCTTGCCAGCACGGATGTCAGCCGCGGCGAAC
>JAKUSY010000535.1 GCA_022451445.1 Planctomycetota bacterium | reverse complement strand
CCCGGCGCCATCCTCGTCACCGAGAAGGCAGACCAGCAGCTCCAGGGAGGAGTCATCAAGTTCCGCGGCGATGGTCGCCAGGTCCGATTCCTCCGTCAACAGGCGGCTGAAGCCGTCGGCTGTCCCCACCCTCACACAGGCATCATCCCTGCTGAGTATGTCTCCCAGCTCACCGGCCCGGGCCGCGAAGTCCGCCGCGTCAACCGCCGCGCTCCAGATGGGAATCTGGTGCCCCCACCACAGCTGCCGGCTGATGCACCAGTCCCTCTTCTCGGCCAACCAGTTCACGTAGGTATTGGCATAACGTACCGGGTCGGGATGAAAGACCAGCTTGCGTCCGCTGGCGGACTTCCACTCGCCATCCACCGCATCGATCGCCGCCTGCGCGAGCCCCGGCGTGCTGAATTCCTTGTCGGTTCCCCGTCCGCAGACCACCCCGCCGGCTGTATCGCCCATCAACACGAACCACTGTCGCGAGAGAAACGGCTCGGCGGGAGTTTTCGAACGGTCAGAATGCCCGACCTCGACCTCACGATCCTCAACCTCCTCAAGCAAGCCGAGCTTGTCGAGATCGGCAACCACACGCTCACGCGCCTCGTAGCGATCGAGGCTCGCATAGGGCCCGGCTGATTCAGCAAGGGAGCCATCTGTTTCAAGGATATTGATGATATCAATCTCATCTTTATGCCGCCCCCAGACCTCGTAATCGTTCGGGTCATGGGCCGGCGTAATCTTGACGCAGCCGCTGCCGAGCTCCGGCTTCGCCCACTCGTCGCAGACCAGGGGGAGCGGGCGGTCGAGCAGGGGAAGCATGACCATCCGCCCAGCCGCGGCCATCTCGGTAAGCTTCAGAAGTGTCGGCAGATGGCTTTCGCGGCGGGCCTCCAGCCCGGCGACCTGCTCCTCGATCGACTCCCTGTCCTTGTCGGATGCCTCCAACAGGCTCTCACGGGCCCGGGCGATCAGCTCATCGAGACTGCCGCCGGGATCAGGATGGCAGGCCACCGCGGTATCTCCAAGCATGGTCTCCGGACGAGTGGTCGCGACCGTGACGAACTCAGGTTCGCCGGCCTGGGGATCTATCACCGGATAGCGAATGTGCCAGAAATGCCCGGCGAGCTGCTCGTGGTAAATCTCATCATCGCTGACCGCGGTCTGCAGGTGGCAGTCCCAGTTGACCAGCCTGTTGCCGCGGTAGATCAGGCCATCGCGGAACATATTGAAGAAGGTCCGGCGCACCGCGCGCTCGCAGACCGGGTCCATGGTGAAGCGCTGCCTGTCCCAATCGCAGGAGCAGCCCATGCTCTGCTGCTGGGAAATGATTCGCTTCTGGTACTGGTCTTTCCATTCCCAGATCCTCTCGACCAGCTTCTCGCGGCCGATGTCGTGACGGGTCTTGCCCTCGAGCTCCAGCAGGCGCTTCTCCACAACGGCCTGGGTGGCGATCCCCGCATGGTCGGTCCCGGCCATCCAGAGGGTATTGTCCCCCCTCATCCTGTGCCAGCGGGTCAGGAGGTCCTGCATCACGTTGTCCATGGCATGCCCCAGGTGCAGCGCGCCGGTGACATTGGGCAGGGGCATCATGATGACATAGCGATCCCCACGCTCATCGGGAGCGGCGGCGAAGGCCTTGCGGGAGAGCCAGCGCGAATAGATCTCCTCCTCGACGGAGGCGGGGTCGTATTGCTTGGGGAGCTCTCTGCTCATGAATGAAAACCCTGGACACTACACAAAGTTCAGCATCTCAACAGGTTGCACAAGTTACATGAGAGGGAGCTTTTCGTCCACCGCGACCTGAGCAGACAGTCTATACCGAAAAACGGAAGAGCTCGCCACAGGCGACTCGCAGATAGTCCTCGGTCCCAAGCACCAGGGAATCGGTCAGGGAGCCGGCATTGAAGGCTATCCTCTCATTCGCTTCTATCGATTCGTCGATGTAGAGGGGAAAGGGCAGGACAGGCTCTCCAAAAGGGGGCACGCTGCCCGGCACGAGCCCGGTCAATTCCATGAGCTCCTCGGCGGTGGCGAAACGCAGCGACCTCACCCCCAGGCGCTTCTTGACGGCCTGGGAATCCAGCTTGAGAGCGGCGCTGAGAACGAAGATGGAAAAACCGTCTCCGCACTTGAGCAATAGAGCCTTGCCGCCCGTCTCCAAGGCTTCCCCTCGCGCCCTGGCGGAATCTTCCGAGGTTCGGGTCGGCTCATGGCTGATACGGCGATAGGAAACTCCCTCGCCATCGAGGAGCTCCAGGATCCGGGCGAGCTTCGAGTTCTCTGAGTTCAAGAGCCGCCCCCTCAACCATCCCGGCGCGCCGGCTGGATCAGGACCTTGGAGAAAAACTCACGGCGTTCCTTCATTCCCTCGAGCACATCCACCGCGCCATCGAGCGGGATCCTGTGGGTGATGAGAGGCTCGAGATCTAGGGTTCCCTCGGCCATGGCACTGAGAACGTCGCGCCAGTCATCGGTGTCGCCGCTCGATGAGAAATGAGAATTCCAGGTTCCGTAGAGAGTCGCCTCGCGGCGCATCAGCTGGGAGATGAGCGTGGCGGGAAGATTCACATCCGCGGAGGGATTGCCGAGCATGACGACCCGGCCTTCGCGGCAGGCCGATGCCATCGCCTCCAGGAGGGTCTGGGGAACCCCGGCGCCATCGAAGGCCAGGTCGACCCCCTCTCCCCCGGAACCCACTTCCACCACCCCTACCGGATCCGCGGCGCGGGCATCGAAGACATCCTCGAACCCCATGATCCGGGCCTGCTCGAGCTAGGCCGCCACGATGTCGG
>JAKUSY010000534.1 GCA_022451445.1 Planctomycetota bacterium | reverse complement strand
CAAGCTCAAACAGTTCGAACCCAGCCGCCGGACAACCGAGCGGTTCATCGCCGCCTACGCCCAACACAAGCTCATCGCTGACATACGCTTTCTCCATGCCGAGAACCTGTTCCTGCTCAACCGCCTGGACGAATCAATCATCGCCTACCAGGCATTTCTCGCAGCCCACAAGGACCATGAAAACCAGCTGGCTGCCCAGTTCAGGATTGCCCAGGTCCACCACCACAAGCGTGCCTGGGAAGAATCCAACAAGCTCGCTATTCCCCTCCTGGCCCGGAAACCAGCGGGCCGCCTCTTTGACCAGTTGTCGTTCGTGGTCGGAGAAAACTACTTTCGCCAGGGTCAGTGGCAACAGGCGATCACGCCTTTTGAATCCTTTGTGGCCGTGTACGTCAAGCAGCCCAAGAAACCGAAGGGAAAAACCACGATCACGAAAACAGCGAACCTCGACACGGCTCTGGTCCAGGCGGGGATCTCCTATGCCCAGCTCGATAAAAAGGAAGCGGCCCTCGCCCACCTGAAGACCCTGGTGGACAATTACAATTCTGATTCAACCCACCTGCCGCTGGCCCTGGCTGAACAAGGCAAGCTCTACTACGAAACCGATGACCTGAAGCGGGCCCGGCGCGCATTGACACGTTTCGTCGCGGAACGCAAAAACCCGAAAAACAAGATCTTCCAGGCAGCCTCGGCAGAGGTCGGCCGTGTGCACTATTACCTCGGCTGGATTGATGCGGCGGAGAACCTGCATCCCGCGGCCGTCGCCAACTTCGAGATCGCCGCGGCGAGCAGCGGCGGGCGAAAGGCCAAGGACGGCAGCTCGCTCGCCTCCGACGCGGCCCTGCAGCAGGGCATCGCCATGGTAAACGCCAGCGACTACGCGAAGGCCGCCCAGCACCTGCAAAATGTCGGCAACAAGTACAAGGACCATCCCCGGATCGACCTGGTGCTTTACTACACCGGGCTCGCCTACGCCCGCGTCAAGAACTGGGGCGCCGCGGCAGCATTCTTCAAGCGCGTGGTCGAGGAGCACCCGAAGGCATCCTTCGCCGACAAGGCTCTCTATGAGTGGGCCTGGTGTGAGAGATCAAGCAAACAAAACAAGCTGGCAACCGAACGCTATGAGTTGCTGATCAAGCAGTACCCTGAGAGCGCGCTGCTGACCAAGGTCCAGTCAGAACTGGCCGAGCTCAACCTCGATGTCGGGGCGCAGGACGCGGTCATCGCCAAGCTCACCGACACGATGAAATCCGTCACCGATCCCAAGCTCAAGTTCGAGCTGCAGTACCAGCTCGCGAGCGCTCACTTCAAGAAAAAGGACTACGAGAACAGCGCCACGATGTTCGAGGCGCTGATCGAGGGTGGAGAGAATTCCGACCTCCTGCCTTCTATTCTTTTCCAGGCAGGGGAATCGCGCCTGTCCCTGACCGAGACCGCCCCGGCCCGGGAGCACTACCTGGCGGCGTACAAGTCCAAGAAAAAAGCACAACCGGACCTGGCTGAATCCATCCTGCTGAGGCTCGCCGAGACCCAGAACCTCACGGGTGAGTACGAAGATGCTGAAAAAAACCACATCCTCTTCATCAAGACCTATACCCAGAGCCAGTGGCTTCGAAACGCGCGTTACGGAACAGGCTACGCGCTTGAAAAACAGGAAAAATACCAGAAAGCCATCAACGAATACCGGCAGCTGCTACCGGCTGACATCAAGAAGAAGCTGAAGCTCGACAAGTGGATGGTGCAGGGGCGCTACCAGATGGGCGAATGCTATTTCAACCTGCAAAAATACGACCGGGCGATGGCTGAATTCGTCAGCGTCGACACCAATGCCCAGGGCTACCCCGACTGGCAGGCCAAGGCTGTTCTCGAGATGGGACGAATCCTGCTGGTCAAAAACGACAAAGAGCAGGCCTCCTCGCGAATGAAAGAAGTCATCAAACGATTCCCGAAAACGACGGCGGCAACGGTCGCCCAGAAATACCTCGATGAAATCCGAACGGGCGGCTGAGGAGTCTCCCGGAACCCGAAAGGACTGAGATAATGAAGACCAAGAGATGGCAATTGGCGAGCCTGCTGACGCTGGCCCTGATGGCCCTTTTCCACGCGACCGCGCTCGCCGATGAAGCCAGCGAAGCCGCAGGTGAAAACAAGGAGACCATGTGGGATCTGCTCCTCAATGGCGGGCTGATCATGATTCCCCTGGGGATCGCCTCGCTACTCGCGCTTGCGCTGGGCCTGGAGCGATTCATCATGCTCACCAAGGAGCGAATGCTGCCTGAGACCTTCGTAGATGGCCTTACCACCGCCCTCGAAGAGGATCCCTCCGGCGCCAGGGCCATCGAGTTCTGCGAAGATTCTGACTGCGACATGGGCCACGTCTTCGCTGCCGGCGCCGCCAGGATAAACCTGGGATATGAAGCGGTTGAAAAAACAATCGAAGATGTGGGCTCTCGGGAGGCGGACAAGATGAAACGCAGCCTCCGCCCTCTCTCGGTTATCGCCACGGTCTGTCCCCTGCTAGGCCTCCTTGGAACAGTCTACGGCATGATCAACGCCTTCGGGGAAACGGCCCGCAGCGGAGGCACGGCCAAGACCGCCCAGCTAGCCGAGGGTATCTACGAGGCGCTGGTAACGACAGCTACAGGATTGACCATCGCCATTCCCGTCCTCCTGCTCTACCTCTTTCTCCAGGGGCGGGTAGACAAGGTGCTAGACTCGGTCAGCCAGGCTGGCTCCGACTTCGTTTTTTTCTGCAGCAGGAACGAAGCTCCCTTGGCGTCAGTAACA
>JAKUSY010000533.1 GCA_022451445.1 Planctomycetota bacterium | reverse complement strand
TGCAGACGAAACCCCGGCCGGCCTGAAGCAATGTACTGTCCCCGCGTCGGTGCTGACAAAGAGTCCTCCCTCCGCCACCGCCAGCGAATAGGCCGCCCCCTCCACCTGCGCCTCCCAGAGCTTGCTTCCATCTGTGGCTGAAAAAGCGGCGACCCGGCCCAGGCCGCCCGCGAAGCGGACCGCACCGGCACCGATGATCGAGAGGTTGAAGTCCTGGGAGATCGACCCGAGGCCCTCTTTCGTCCCCTTGCCCTTTCGCTTCAGGGAGGCGACAAAGGCGTCCGGTGAGCGCCCCTGGGAAATCGAGATCTTCTCGCCCTGCCGGGTGAGATAACCCTGCGGCGAAACCGACACCTCCCTGCGGGAGATGAGCTTGCCGGTGCGCGCATCGAGGGCGCAATAGAACACTCCCTGCTTCGGAAAGAGCCCCCCGCAGCAGAAGACCCTGCCATCCACGACCATCACGCTCGAGCGCACCGGCCAGACGGAGATGATCCTGCCGTTGCCGGGAATACGCCTCTGCCGGGGAGACAGCCGCCGCTTCCATTGGAGCTCCCCGCTTCGAGCATCCAGGCAGTAAACGTTTCCATCGTCCGACCCGAAATAGAGCCTTCCCTCGGACCAGGTCGGCGCCAGGCGCACGGGACCCTCGGTAAAAAAGCTCCAGCGCTCACGCCCGCTCGCGGCATCGATGCAGTAGACCTTGTCATCGGCGGATGAGCCGAGATAAATATTTCCGCCGCCGGCGACCACGTGAAAGGCCCGGTCGTAGGTGACCCTCGCCTTCAGGTCCGCCTTGTTGTTCCAGATGTCCCGCTTCGCCGGCGGCGGCCAGGCCGGCCGGGGACCGCTGCGAGTCTTGAATTTCCAGGACTCCACCAGCGGCAGTTCGAGGCTCTCGGGGGTAATCCCGCTGCGTTCATTGTCGTGCAGGTAGGTTGGCCAGCCCGGGCTGGCCTCAGCAAGATCAGTGGAACCCGGAAAGAGTTCGCGGGTCTCTTCAAAACGTTTTCGCACCTCGCCCCCATCGAGCGCGCGGGACCACATGGAGACCTCCTGCAGGCTGCCGGCAAGGGGATAGAGCTCATCCTTGTCCTGGTAGGCCCCGAGCACGAAGAAACCCTCGGCGGGATAGTTGATGGCGCCGGACTGCTCAAGCCCCGAGGCCACCATCTTCCCATCCACATAGAGCTTCTGGACCTTGCCATTGTAGGTCCCGACGACATGGTACCAATAGCCAGTGAGATAGTCGGCCGGGGCCTTGAGATAGGTCAGCTTGCCATCCCCGTCATCGCTGCCGGCGCTCGAGAGACAGAAAAAGAACCTGCCGCCGTTGGCGCCGAGGCACCAGCCCTTCTCAAAGGGGCCGTTGTCCTGGATGACGGAGATGATACCGGACCACTCGCGTACCTCGCGTACCCTGACCCAGGCCTCCACACTGAGCGACTCCCCGGGAAGCGATTTCCTGTCGATCCCCTCGCTGAGCAAAACCCTGCTCTTATTTCCGCTCAGCACCAGGCACTGGGGCTTCTGGCTCGAGACAGCGGCCTTGCCGTAGATCCTGCCGGTGAGCTTCCCCTCGCTGGGACGAACCCGCGCGCCCCGGACATGCTTGCGATCCAGCGTCCAGCGGGCCACGGGAGGCTCTTCGTCCGCCCCTGCGCGCCAGGTGACGCAGGTAGCTATGGCCAGGACGCACGCCGCTGATATCATCGAGCTAAAACGCATATCCGCTTCTCCGCCTCCAAAATAGCCCTGCGGCAGCGCTTTGGCGACATGCATTTCACCCCTTTTGGGCCGCCGACAGGACAGGCCGGTAGAGACAGGCAACCCGGTAGCCGGCAAAGGCAGGACCGGAGACTATTCCTTCTCGGCTATGCGAACGCCGTTCTTTCCCGCACGCTTGACATCGAGGCACATCTGGTCGGCCAGCGCCAGCATCTCCTCCGCCTCATCACAACTGTCGGGGAAGGTCGCCCCGCCTATGCTGAGCATGACGTTGTCGAGGTCGTTTTCACCCGGGATGGAGATCCCGGCAGCCGCGAGCCGAATTCGCTCAGCCGTCATCCCGGCATCTTCAGGCCCGGTCTCCGGCAGGAGGATCGCGAACTCATCACCCCCGAACCGGCAGACCACGTCAGCCTGCCGGGTCGTGTCCATCAGCATCCGGCCAACCTGCCGAAGGACCGAATCTCCCTCGATGTGGCCGCAGAGATCATTCACCTGCTTGAAATTGTCCAGGTCGATGATGAGCATGCTCAGGGAATGGGAGTACCGGCGCGCCCTGCCCAATTCCTCCGCGAGCCGTTCGTTCAAATAACGCCTGCTGTGAACACCCGTCACCTCGTCGACGTTGACGTAGCTCAGGAGACTCTCGAACTCAGGCCGGGCCACCAGCCGGACTCCCTGCAGCACCTTCTCTACGGAAAACAGGTAGTCGAGAGCGGCCACGCGAAAGCCCACCTCCCGCCCCAGCGCCGCCTCGAGCACCTTCTTATGATCTCTTATGCCGCCCCAGATCCGAACGGCCTCATCGAGAGGAAAGCGCCTCCAGGAAAGCTGGGTGAGGAGTTCTACATAGAGATTGTCATCCGAACAGGATAGCGTGGAAATGATCTTCTGGAGCGACTCCGGAGAGTCGAGGTGCTGGTCCTTTCCCAGGATCTCCAGCAGGTCGATTCCCTGCGCCTCCAGTTCCTTGAGCTCCTTTGAGAGTGACATGGTAAACATGATAAACCCACGATGCCCGCTTTTGAAGCGCGCCGATCGGCCATCCCAAACAGCAGGC
>JAKUSY010000532.1 GCA_022451445.1 Planctomycetota bacterium | reverse complement strand
CAAGACGGGCAGCCAGTCCGGATCCTCACAGGCGCTGACATCATTGACGATATCCGCGCCCGCCTCGAGGGCGGCACGCCCCACCCCCGGATCACGGGTATCGACGGAAACGAGGACGTCCGATCTCTGCCGTATACCCAGGATGACGGGAATGACCCGCTCCAGCTGTTCATCGAGCGAGACGCTATCGGCTCCGGGACGAGTCGATTCCCCCCCGACATCGACGACATCCGCCCCGTCCTCGACCATCCGGCAGGCCGCGCCCACAGCGGTTTCGACATCTCCGTAGCGACCGCCGTCGGAAAATGAGTCCGGCGTACAGTTCAAGATTCCCATAAGCGCCGGACGCGAACCGATCTTCCAGCTCCCTCCGCGCGGGAGATCCAGCTCGAACTCGGCAGGGATGTCACCCGCGCCGTTCAGTATACCTCGATCCTGGGGCGCCATCAGATTTCGCCTCCGCCTGCCATGGGACTACCAGGCCTCTACCTTCAGAAGAATTTTCTCGGCGAGATTGTCTACAGCCCGTCTTCGGGCGGCATCGATCTTCTCTCCTCTCGAAGCGGAGAGGGGCTGGGTTTCGACCACCTTTTCCTCGCGGACTGTACCGTTGACGTAATCCTCGATCCTCAGGTCTATCCGGATCGACACCATCGACTCGAACTTCTCGTCCAGCTCTCCCTCGGCGAGCACGCGCTCCCTGAACTCCCTGACCCAGCCATAGACGGTCATGTCGGAGCTGCCGTCAGGCACCAGCCGCAGGGCTGTGCGTCCCTGGATTTCTTCCCGCAGGGCCGAGGTCAACTCGGCCTCAATATCTCTTCTCAACGGAAAGGTCTGGTTGGTGAAAGTCGGCACCGCTATTCGATAGACCCCGGGAGGAGCCTGGACACCCAGCCTGTAGCCGCAGCCGGAAAGCGGAAACAGGGCCGCGCCAGACAACAGGATTATAAGTTGGATCCTGGTCACCGAATTTGCGTCTTTTCTTTATTCTCGAGGCTGCTGCGTATTTCCCGGGCGGCACGAGCCGCGAGGGTATTGGGATACCTGTCGAGAACAAGCCGAAGGTAGATGTCGCAGGCTCGCAGGCGCCTCTCCCTGAGATAGAACCTGGCGATGTTGAGGTTCTTCTCCCCCTCCATCTCGTTGATCTCGATGAGCTTGCCCCTCACCTCCTCCACGTATTCGCCGCGGGGGAACTGCTGCAGATAATTCCTGAACCTCCTGCGGGCCTCCAGGAGCTTGTTCTCATCATATGCCGCGCCACGAACCTGGTAATACTCCGCCAGGGCGCCCTTGAACGCGGCCAGCTCCTTCCACTCCTTGTCGGTCATCTTCAGGATGTTGTCATAGAGCGGGACCGATTCGGCGTACTGCTTCTGCTCGAAATAATAATTTGCCACCTCGACATAGGCATCATCGGCGAAGGACAGGTAGGGATTTTCGGTGATCAGACCCTCGGCGGGATCCATCAGGAGATCGATCCCGTATTCCGGCGAGGTCACGTCGAACACCCACAGGACGTCCTTGGTTTTCCTGCCTCTCATATAAGCCAGGGCTATTTCGAAAACCCTCCGCCGCGATTTGTCTATCAGGTCCGGCGAAGGAAAATCGGCCTTGTAGACCTCCTTGAGATGCTCGATGGCATCCTCGTACCTGCCAAGCTGGTAGAGGCACTCCCCCATGTAGTAGCTCAGGTCTCGCATCCGGGCAGCCGCCGGAGAATCGACAAGATAACTGAACGCGCCCATCGCGTCAGCATAGGCGCCCGCCTCGAAAGCCTTCAGAGCCTCCAGGCGAACCTTCCCGGGCTCACCCCATGCGCCCCCGGCGGCAAGTGTCCAGCCGCTGTCAGCCGTCCAGGAGGTGGCGCCCGCGCCGGTACGGGTTCTCACGCCATCGTCTTCCTCCGGAATCTCCGAGGTGGCGCAACCGAGCGCCAGCAGAGTGAGAAGCAGACCCGGTAGAATTCGACCTGGAACGATCATGAAAGGTATTCCTCTACAGGGATCAACAAAACGAAGACGGGCTGAGCTACAGCCAGCTGGCTTGATATCTTAACATCTTGAGCGGTCGTTCCAACAATGCGGTAAAGCTGTGAACGAGGCAGGAATGCACCTTTCTCAGGTTTTTTTTCTCCATGCCGTTGGAATCAGGAGGCGAGGGCAGCTCCGCGAGGTCCTTCAAGAGCCTCACCCCGCTGCCGGGCAGGGTGATCGAACCGCCGGGGATGGTCTCGCTCTCACGATTGCAGCCGCTGCAAATGAGCCCCCCGACGAGGGGATTAAAAAACGCCGGGCGCTGCCCTCCCGGCCACGGCAGCCCGCAAATGGCGCAGGAATCCACAGCCCCGAGGAAACCGAGCAGATGTAAAGCGCGAATCTCGAAATGCAGCATATACCACGGAAGGCTGGCGAGGGGGGCGGCGGAGAAGAGGGTCAGGGTCTTCGCGGCCAGGTCAAAGAGCGCCGGGGTCCGGTCCGCGGGAAGACTCACCCCGCGCAGAAACTCCACCAGCTGGCTGGCGAGAATATGCCTCTTCCAGCAGGAGCGCAGGCCCCGCCAGCCATCAACCACCTCCGCCTCGGCGATAATCGACAGGCCGGGAGTGCGCCGCTTCAGGTAGACGACATCATAGATGACGGCGAGATCGAATGGCCCCTGGAAGGAGTTTCTCGGACGGTGGGCCCCCTTCGCAATCCCTTCGAGAAGACCCTCTTCCCGGCTGAACATGGAGATGATCTGGCTGGTGTTGCTGTAATCTACGCAGCGAATGGGAATTGCGAGGGTC
>JAKUSY010000531.1 GCA_022451445.1 Planctomycetota bacterium | reverse complement strand
GCGTCTCCCTCCCCGAGCACGCCAAGATCGCCGGGGGCGTAGAGCGACTCCCACTCATCCGGCAGGGCATCGCCGTCGGAGTCGGTGGTCTCCGGCAGGTAGTTGATGTCGGAATAGAGCTTCAGCCCCTCCTCGAGGTTGATGACGCCTGATGCGAAGTCGATCCCCGTGAGGTCGCTTCGTTCCCCGCTGCCGGCGAAGCCCGAGCCGACCACCGCGAAGGCGGCCCCGTTGCCGCCGCTCCAGTCGCCGCCGAGGTCGAGAGCGCCGGAATCGACCGGGTAGCCGTTGACGATCAGCCGGATCTCCTGCTCCCCTTCGGCGTTGAGCACGTCGCAGACCCAGGCCACATCCACGTCATCGGAGTCGATGAGCGCGGCGGGAAGCTGGAACCTGGCCGTGGTGAGCCCCCAGCCGGCCTGCAGAACACCATCGGGATTGATCCCGTTGCCGGCGTTTCGCAGGACCAGCAGGTTGGGAGCCTCGTAGCAGATCGAGAATCCGGTCCAGCCGCCGCCGGATTCCCAGATCAGCTCGCGCGGCCCATCGAGCTTGGCGTCAAAATCGATCACCGCGGTGAAGGTGACGTCCAGCAGGTCGATGGGACCCGCGCCGAGATTGCGAACGTTGTTCGTCGGCAGCACCCCGGGCGCGTTGACGACCTCCGTCGGCAGGCCCAGCTGCGTGGCGAATTCGCCCGGCGAGTCGTTGGGGTTGTTGGGGTCGGTCCCGCCGTCAACCTCGCGCCTGTCGGTAAAGCCGTCTTCATCGGTGTCGGGGTTGTTCGGATCGGTGCCCGCTTCGGCCTCCTCGCCGTCGTCGAGCAGGTCGCCATCGGTATCGGGATTGAGGGGGCTGCTCCCGTTCTCGATCTCGACCCCGTCATCGAGGCCATCTCCATCGGTGTCGGCCACCGTGGGATCGGTCGACTCATCGAACTCACCCGCATCGCTGAGCCCGTCTCCATCCGCGTCGCCCTCGCCCAGCGCACCCAGGTCTCCGGGAGCGTAGAGGAATTCCCATTCATCGGGCAGGCCGTCCTCGTCACTGTCGGTGGTCGGCGGGCGGTAGTTGGTGTCGGAATAAAAATAGCGGCCCTGGGCGACGAGAATCTCGCCTGAGCTGAAATCGATGGCGGTGAGATCGCTGCGCGCGCCGGAACCAGCGACGCCACTGGAGAAAACGCCGAGAGCCGCGCCGTTGCCGCCGCTCCAGTCACCTCCGAGGTCCAGCGCATCAGAAGCGACCCTGTAGCCGTTGACGATCAGGCTGATCTCCTGCAGGCCCTCGCCGTTGGAGACATCGACCACCCAGGCCAGCTCGACCTCGTCACCTCCCACCAGGCTCCCGGGAAGGGGATAGCGAATCGTCGTCATCGACCAGCCGGCCTCAAGGATGCCGGCCGGGTTGATCCCGTTGCCTGAATTGCGCAGCACCACCGTATTGGGGGCCTCGTAGCACAGGGAGAGCCCCATCCAGCCGCCGCCGGTTTCGAAGATCAGCTCCCGCTGCCCAGCAGCCTTGTCGGCAAAAACTACCGGCAGGGTGAAGGTCACGTCCATTCGGTCGACGGGCCCACTGCCGAGATCACGGTTATTGTACGTCGCCATGGCGCCGAGAAAATTCACCATCTCGTCGGGATCCTCGAGCTCCTCCACATAGACAGCCGGCATGCTGTCGGGGTCGGCCGGGTCGAAGCCGCCGGCCACCTCGCGTCCATCAGACACTCCGTCACCATCGGTATCGACCTGCGGCGGATCGGAGCCGTGCTCATCCACCTCGTCCCCATCACTGAGACCATCTCCATCGGTGTCGGTGGCGAGCGGGTCGCTCCCGAGCTCAACCTCGACTCCATCATCAAGCCCATCTCCGTCAGTGTCCCTCGAGGTGGGATCGGTGCCGGCCTCGAACTCGCCGGCATCGGCCAGTCCATCCTTGTCCGCATCGCCTTCGCCGAGGGCCTCGAGGTCGCCGGGGGCGTAGAGGAATTCCCATCCATCCGGGATGCCGTCCCCGTCATCGTCGAAGCTCTCCGGCGCGTAGTTCATATCCGGGTAGAAGGAAAGACCCGCGTCGAGATCGATCACGCCCGAGGTGAAGGCCGCCCCCGTCAGCGCGGTATTCGTCCCGGTACCCGCGAGCGAGCTCGATGCGGCGCCAAAAGACGCTCCATTGGTGCCGCTCCAGTCAACCTGCAGCTGGGTATCGTCCGTGACGACCCTGACATCATCGATGATGATGCTGATGGCCTGGAGCCCCTTCCCATTGTCGACATCGAAGGTCCAGGCGACATCGTGAGCGCCGGCCTCGATCACCGCTGACGGCAGCGGGAAGGTGGCTGTGGCCAGCGAGAGACCACCGTTACCCGAGGCGCGCAGGACGAGCAGGTTCGGCGCCTCGTAGACGAATGAAAAACCGATCGTGCCGCCGCCGGATTCCCAGATAACCTCACGCCCCCCATCGGGCTTGGCGGTGAATTCGATAACCGCGGTGAAGGTGGCATCGAGGAGGTCAACGCCGACAAAATTCCCTACCGTACGGGCGTTGTAGGTCGGCAGAGGGCCGATGACGTTGATGACCTCGCTCGGGGGCCAGGCCTCGTCGTCGAGCTCCTGGACATCGATGGCCTTTACGGAGAAGGGAAAGACAGCGCAAACCGTCCACACCGCCGCGAACAGGAAAGTCCTCAGGCGCATCACTTAAAACCTTTCTATTGTTGAACTAACAGCTTATTCACAGCTGCTGTAGCTGTCACAGCCGATCGGATCGGCCGGCTCCTCGGGATCGACTCCACAGGGGCCT
>JAKUSY010000530.1 GCA_022451445.1 Planctomycetota bacterium | reverse complement strand
GAAGGTGTAGATCTCGAGGCGGTTTTTTTCCTCCAGCAGCTCCAGCAGCTTCCGGTCGGGATTCCGCAGCAGGCGATTCCCCAGGTCGGCCCGCGAAAAACCGGGGACCTGGGCCGGCTCCAGGTTCAATCCCGCCGCCAGGAGCCTGAGCTTGTCGGGCGAGGCCTGGTAGCGGTCTTTCAGGGTCAGGCTGAGGGAGTCATCCAGGAGCAGGATGGTGGCCTTGCGGGTCTCCTCCTCGCGGCTCACCTCGATGACTGGATAGAAAACGATCATGGCGTGCAGCAGCAGCAGGAGAGCCCTGATGGAAGCTATCGAATATTTTTTCCAGCGCGCCAGGGCTCCTTCGCGTGAATAGGTAAAGAAAACGGCGGCAAGTCCGGCCCCGACGGCAAGGAGGGCGAGCAGCCCGAGCTCACCCTCGGGGAAACGAGCCAGGCGGAGGCTGGCCTCTCCTCCCTCCTCCAGGTCTACCGAGAGCAGGCGAAGGAGCCATTGGGGCAGCGGCAGGTTGTTCATCGCGTTTCCTCCCCGGTTTCTCTTCGGCCTTCTTCCGCGGTCGCCGGGGTGCCCTTGTGGCGGGCGAAGCGGCAGGCGAGGTATCCTTCGAGGAAGAGGAAAAGAACGAACGCCAGCAGCAGCAGGTCGGAGATCTCGAACTGACCGCGGCCCGCTTCCGAGAACAGGTTCTCATCGCGAATCACCTTGATGTCGAGGCCGGGATAGAGAGACCTGATCTGAGCGGCGCTGACCCGGGACAGGTTAGACTCTTCCGGGTCGCTTCGGATGGCCAGGGCCCGCCATTCCCGCTCATTGCTGCCGACGCGGTCGAGCCCGATTCGAAAGAGCCCTGTCTGCAGGGTGAAACGCTCATCAACCAGGAAGCGAAACTCGTTTTTTTCGTTGTCCCCGGCTTCGGGCGGGACCGCCTTGAGGGAGCCCTCGGTCCTCTCGTCCACGGCGAGGTACCTGGCATCGCTCTTGTGCTCGCTGACGTCGATCGGGATCTCGATCTTCTGTCCCGCCAGGAACTCAGGAGCTCTTCCCCGTTCCTTTCCGATGGTATCGATGATCTGCCTGAGGAGGATGGGGAAGGTGGCGTTTGGTGGCCAGTCGTGCCACTCATCGTCGGCGGTGGTGGCGAAGAGGACGACCTTGCCGTCGCCCAGGGTTTTCTCGACAATGGCCGGGCTCGAGTCGGGGTCGGAAAAACGGGCCAGGATCCTGCTGCCGGACGCCGGTTGCAATTGCCAGAATTTCCTGAAGAGTACCTGCTGAAGATAGGGTTCCGCGTCTCCCCTCAGAAGCCGGAAGTAGGGATGGTTGAAATCGGGCCGCAGACTCCAGCCCTCCGCCTGGCTCCCGGTCACCTTGCCCAGCTCGGCAGGCAGAAGGCCGCTCCATGGCCGGGCCTCTTTCCCGGTATCCGGACCGAGCTCGCGGGAGTAGACCCCGGGGTCTGACTGGTCTCCCGCGAAGATGAGCAGGGTCCCTCCGTCGCGGACAAACCGTCCGAGGTTTCTGCGAAAGTCTTCGGGCAGGCTGTAGGTATTGGCCAGGAATACGGCGTTGTAGCGGTCCAGGGAGGTCCGGGGAAGGTTGTCCTCGGTGACGATCACAGGCAGGATTCCGAAGGAAGATTCGGCTCCGGGCGACAGGGCGTTGGCCAGGAAGTCCGTCTCTCCTTCCCAGGGCTCGGAGGAGGGCTCGCCGTTCACCAGGAGCACCTCGGTGGTATCGACGACGTCGATGACGAAGCTGTAGAGGTTGTCTTCGGGCAGGGGATCCTTGACTCCCATGAGCTGCGCTTCGACCCAGTACCTGCCCGCGGAGCGGAAGGTCGAGGTGATGGTGGCCCGGGCGCTCGAGGCGCTCTCGATCACCGTGATGGGCTGCGCTACGGCGGTAGAGGCCGTGGTCCGTTTGCCGCTGAGGGGTCCGAAGGTCAGCTGGGCCCGAAGGTTCTTCACCGGCGCGCCGGAGAAGTTTTTTATTTCCAGGTGAATCTCGGCCGGGATTCCCACTGTCGGCCGGCCCCCCTCGATGCCGATGCCGGTTATCGCCAGGTTGGAGGTGTCCTCGGAGCCGACATCGTAAATGATGATCCGCGGAGGGTTCTCCTGCGCCCGGGAGATGCTCTCCAGCGCCTTTTTCAGGGACGCGTTCGGACCGCCGGCTCCGTCGGTCCAGTCCGTGGCGCGCAGGTCGGTAATGATCGAGAGAGAGCGGGGAGGTGAAACTCCGTTGTCCGGCGTCGAGCTCAGCTCGGCGAGGTTGTCGAGCGTAGCGCTGAGATCCATGCGCGTGCTGGTCGGCTGAAGAAGCCGGACACTCTGGATCAGCTTGTCGTTGCTCTTCTTGTCCAGGCTCCCGCGGATAGCCGCGCGCGGCCGTGAGGGGAGGAGGATGAGCGCGGTGTCTCCGCTGCGCGCGCCGAGACGTTCGAGCTCCCCGGCGAGCGCTTCGCGGCCTTTTTGAAATGTCGTGCCGCCGGCCTCGTTGCGATTCATCGACAGGGAGTCGTCGAGGACGAAGATCTTCTCCTCTCTTTTAAGCATCCCGGCAAGCAGGGAGTGCTCGGTGTCCGAGAGCATGGGCCGGGCGAGGAAGAGGGCGAGGAGGATCATCATCAGGGTGCGCAGGAGCAGCAGGATCAGTTGCTCGAGGCGAAGCCTGTGCCTGGTCTTCTTGAGAGCCGCCAGCAGGAACTCCATCGCGGCCCAGTCCATCTTCCGCAGCTTGCGGCGGTTGAGGAGGTGGATGATGATGGGGATCGCGGCCAGCGCCAGCGCGGCCCAGGCAAGTCCCG
>JAKUSY010000053.1 GCA_022451445.1 Planctomycetota bacterium | reverse complement strand
GCCCTGGAAGATGGGCTGCAGGAGATTGGCGCCCAGGCTCCAGACGGAGAAGTCCCGGTCAACGCTGTCCTGGAGCGCGCTGCTGCTCGTTCCGGTTGAGCTGCTCACGCTGATCCTGGGCAAAAGAGCCATCCGCGCCTGGTGGCGGCGTTCTCTCTGGCCGGCCACCCTTCGATCCAGGGCGAGGAGGTAGGGTCGCCTCGAAAGGAGCTCGGCGGGAAGCCCCGCCGGAACCCTCGCGGGCACCTCCGGCAGCGTGCCGGTTGTCTCCAGGGACGCGGCGGGGTAGCGGCCGAGGAGAAGCTCCAATTGGCGGATGGCGCCATCCTTGCGGGCCCTGGCCGCCTCGAGGTTGTCCTCGGCGGTGGCGAGATTGGCCCTGGCAAGCCTCAGGTCCAGGGCGGATCGCAGGCCGCGCTCGTAACGCTCCCGCACCTGTTTCTCGCTTGCCTGGAAGTTTTCAACCGTGGCCTCGGCGAGCTCTCCCTGGCGCCTCGCCTCCAGGACAGCGAACCAGGCCTTGCAGGTTTGTGCGACCAGGGACAACCTTGCTCCGTGAAGGTCAGCCATGGCGGCCTGCCGGTCGGCGAGGGCCGCGCTTTTCCCCGAGCGCAGCCGTCCCCAGATGTCGAGCTCCCAGCTCAGGTTGAGCGCCGCCCCGTAGTTCGAGAAGCGGTTGCGGGGAATTCCCTGCATGCCGGGGATAGGAAAGCCGATGAAATTGCGTTGGGATTTCGCCCCATCGACCTGGAGGCCGAGGGCCGGAAGGGTGTCGGCGCCGCTGATGACGGCCTGGGCTTCCGCCCGGTCTACCCGTACCGCGGCGATTCGGAGGTCGTGGTTGTTTCGCAGGCATTCCTCGACAACCGAGTCGAGCCCGGTGTCGCCGAAGGTTTTCCACCAGCCGGGGTCGCTCGAGGGGGCGCCATCGTCAACATCCCCCGGCGTGGTCCAGCCTCCGGGCAGCGTGACGCCGAGCTCCGGCTCCACGACCGGCGGAGGGGATGCGCAGCCGGCAGGCAGCAGGGCCAGCGAGAGCAGCAGGAGTCGGCGCAGGTGTTTCATCGATCCTCTCCCGCCGTGGGAGGCGCGTTTTTCTCTTCGAGTGGAGCCCGCAGGCCTGCAGCGACAAAGCCGATGAGCCGCCGGCGCACCCCCTCGATGTCCGATGGGTCACAGAGGCCGCCGGAGAGAGCCCGGATGGAGGGCTGGTCGGCCACGGTGTGGATCATGGCGCCGAGCATGAAATGAACGCGCCACATCAACTCTTCGCCGGAGAGCTCGGGGAGGGCGCGGCCTATGGCCGCGCAGAAGCGGCGCAGGATCTCGCTGAACAGCTCGCGCAGGAGAGCCTGGAGGGTGTCTCCCGGCTCGCTGTAGATGCCGCTCATGAGGCGCTTGATTCTTTTGCCTTCGGGGCTGTGCCCCATGCGCAGGGCGGGCATGACCCATGCATCAAGGATCGCCTCGAGCTCGATGGGCGCCCCGGCCGCGGAGATCTCGAGGGCATCGAGAAGCTCGAGCCGCTCGTTGTTCAGAGGTTCGAGGCGTCTGAGAAATACCGTCTTGACCAGCCCATCCTTCGATCCGAAGTGATAGTTGACCGAGGCGAGATTGACCTCGGCGGCGCTCGTGATGGCGCGCAGACTGGTCGCATCGATACCACGGCTGCTGAAGAGCTCTTCAGCGGCATCGAGCAATCGGTCCTTTGTTGTAGAGGGGGCTTGGCTTTCCATATTAATTCAAACGTTCGTTTGAATTGTGGAATTTACGAGCCTTGATTACAAGCCTTTACTTATTTGCCTGGAAAAATCTATAAGCCACTTTAAAAAAACAGGTTACAGAGGTTTTAACTCTCCGGTAGGAGTTATTTTGCCCGTTTCTTCGCCGCCTGCCGCTCTTTCTCTAGCCGGGCTAACTCAGGGTCGCTTTTCAGGAGGTGTGCCTGGACCTCACGCCAGGCTTTGGTGACCTTTCCATTGCTGTTGCGGAAGTCCGGCGAGGTCTCATGGAGTTTTTTCCAGGCGGCTTTCCGTTCGGCGACGATTTCATCGTTCGTGCGTTCGAGCTGGGGATAGGCGTTCTTGCGCTTGTTTTCAAGGGCGGCGGTTACCTCCAGGAGCGCGATGAATCCCGGGTCATTGTCGCGGGCCTGCAACCGGAGTTTTTTCAGCGCAGCCTTGTACCCGGAGGAAGGCAGTGTTTCGAGGTGGGGGTTCTTTTTCTGCAGGTGGAGATCCTCGTTGCGCTGCGCCTTGTTGATGGCGCGGGTGAGAGTTTTGTATTCCGCGTCGTTCTGCAGGAGCTTCTTTCGCAGGACGGCAATTTTTTTCCGGGCCTCCTTCGTGGAGATATGAGCAGCCGGAAATTGTTCCCGGGCAAGTTTGCGGAGGCTTTCATGCCGCTCCACCAGCTCCCGGTACCGGGCGTCGGTTCGCCAGGCATGGTCGCGGGCGATAACCTTGCGGTCCTTATGACGTTCGTCAAGATTCCTGGGGAGCCAGGGGCGCTTCGCCTGGGCCTGCAATAGCTTTGCGCGCCGTCCTTCCCACCCTCCGGCGCCGGTTGCACTGAGAAGACGGACATTGTCAAAGGCGGCAGATGGGCCATCGACCTGGAAGGCGAAGTAGCTGCGCCGGCGGTCAATGATGGGATGGCGTCCAACGACGAAATGCTCGTCGTCGATGCGGGCGAGGAGCTCATCGGCGAGCACCTCGACCCGGAGCCGGTACCACGTTCCCGCCTCGAAGCGAAACGGACACTCCCCCTGGATGCTGGGCAGATGGCCGGCGGTTGAATCGCTGGCGGTATTGACGCGGAAGTGGTCCCGGCGAATCCTGACGACGAAATTGTATTTCCCCGGGGTTCCTGACACCAGGCGGATTTCTTCGGCGCCGCGGAAGCTGAAAGAGAAGCTGATGACAGCGTCACGGTAAGAGGGCTTCTTCCAGAACAGGCGCTTATTTTCCCCCGGCAGGTCATTGCGGAGCAGGACACCGTCGCGGGATGACCACCACTCGGTGAAGAACCAGTCTTTTGCGATTTCTCCGGAGGTGAAGTCTTCCTCGATGATCGCCGTATCGGCTCTTGCCAGCCAGGGCTCGAGAGGCTCCGCCGGATTCTCAGCGTGGAGCCCCATCGGGGCTGCGACGGTCAGGATGGCAAGCAGGCAAGCGGTCTTCATGGGAATCGTCACGATAACCCGCGTCGACGTGAAGCTGGTCGCCCGCGGTCGCTGTAATGGTAAATGGCTGTTGGCGAGTGGATGTTACTACTGGGCCGTGAAGGAACCAAGGGTATCTCCAGGGAGTATTATTTTCTCCGCCGGGGCGGATGCAGTGTTTCTCAATACGGTGAGTTCAGGTATTTTTTACGTGATGCAGAACGAACCAAGGCTCCGATCCTGCGCCGTGGCGGAGTGCGTCGGCACCTTTATCCTGATTTTCTTCGGTTGCGGGGCGGTCCATGTCGCCGTCTCCCTTGGCGGGCTGACAGGCGGCTGGCAGGTCTCCAGCGTCTGGGGCTTCGCCGTGACGCTGGCGATCTACGCTGTCGGCAATATCAGCGGCGCCCACATCAATCCGGCCATCACCGTAGCCATGACCTGCTGGGGGGGATTTCCCCGGGCCCGTGTCCCGGCCTATATCGCCGCTCAACTGGCTGGGGCGTTTCTCGCGGCCTGCTGCCTCTACGTGATCTTCGCCGGCAGTATCGCCGAGTACGAAAAACAGAGCGGGATCACTCGCGGCAAGCCGGAGAGCGTCGTCACCGCCGCCATGTACGGCGAGTATCATCCGAACCCGACGGTCAAATTGCATGCGGCTGCCGCCAGCGAAGGCATCGACACGGTCGGGACGGCGGCGGCGGTCTTCGCCGAGGTCCTGGGTACGGCCTTGCTGGCCTTCTGCGTCTTCGCTTTTACCGATCGGCGCAATAAGGGGAGCCCCGGCGGACGGCTGGCGCCTTTCTTCATCGGCGCGACGGTGACGCTCCTGGTCGTGGTGCTCGGCCCGGTGACCCAGGCCTGCCTGAACCCGGCGCGCGATTTTGGCCCGAGGATCTTCGCTGCCCTTGCGGGCTGGGGCGAGATCGCGTTGCCGGGCCCCCGGGGTATCGTCGATACGCTCGCCGTCTACCTCGCGGCCCCGATCGCCGGCGGCGTGCTGGGCGGCCTCGCCTACCAGCTGCTTATCGGGGCCTCGCAGCCGGATGAATCCGCCGAAGCCTGAGCGCTGAATTCAGCGTCGTCTGAAGCGCGTTTCTCCTGCTTGCGGCGTGAGCTTTAATTCTGGCAGTTGGAGATCTCGCAATTCTCCGGCGTACCCGCGGCGCAGGCCGGGAAGGGAGCGGCAGGCGTCCTGCCGCCAAGGAAGAGGTAGTTGAGGTTGAAGACCGCGTCGCTGAGGGAGATCTCCCCATCCGAGTCGCAATCCATGGCCGCCTCGCAGCGCGTTTCGGACTCGCCGCCGAAGAGGTGGCGGAGGGTGAAGACCGGGTCGGCCAGGGAGTTCTCGCCATTGGCGTTGGAGTCACAGAGGAGGAAGGGTGTCGTATCGGGCCCGGCCCCATCGGTTACGGTGATGGAGAAGTCTCTCGATCTCGCGCTCTCGGGAAGGTCGGTGGTGGAGACCGTCAGGCGGTAGAGGTACTCCCCCGGCTGGGTGAAGACGACGCTCAGCACGGACAGGTTCACGGGGCCGGCGAAGGCCGCGCCCTCCGGCCCGGAAATCTTTTCCCAGTCAAATTCGAGGTTCTCGCGGCCGCAGGCGCCATCGTGGGAGCGCTGCGCATCGAAGGTGATCTCCACGGAGCCTTCCTCCAGGGCCACCTCGGCGGCCGGGACCAGGTTAACCAGTGGCCTGGCGACAGGAGCGCCGGCGGGTCCTTCTCCGAAGAGGCCGTTCAGGTCCGGACCGACGAGGTCGGCATCGAGGCTGAGCACGAAGGCGTCAACCTGGGCCCTGAACTCTCGCACCCCGAGGAGGAACTCGAGGGTTCTCTGCTCGTCGACGTCTTCCTGGGTGACGACATAGTCGCCCTCGCTGATCCAGGAGAAGCGCCCGCCGTTGCCGGTGTTCATGTTGATGTCCGGGTCCAGGCCAAAGCCGCGTGGCCGCCAGATGCTGTTGGAGTTGCGGTCGAAGCCGCGAATGCGGAAATAGGCACGGTAGGTTCCGCTCTGGCGGAAATACAGCCGGTAGATGGCGGAGGACTGTCGCTGGCTGCGGAAATCGCCATCGTTGGGAGCGGTTAGAACCCGGCCATCGGGGCTCAGGGAGTTGTCGACGCCCTCGGTGAACAGCCAGGTGATGTTGTCTTCATCGGGATCGGTGATCTCGGCGTAATCGGTGGACAGCATGGCGATATAGTCGTTCCCTGGAGCCTGGTTGCCGGGGCTGGGGGCCTTCGCGCCGTTATCCTGGGGCGGGGCGTCGGTCGGCAAATCGATCCTGGCGCGCTCGAAGCCCGTACGATCCCGTGCGACGATCTCGAGAACGCCGGCCTCGAGGATCTCGATGTTGGCGCTCCAGGTCCCCGCCCGGTAGTCGAAGACCGCCCGGGTCTCGCCGATGAATATATCGGAGGATCCGCAGGAGGGGGCGATCCCCTCGATCGTCACGATCGGCCGGTTCGGTAAGAGGACCCCATCGCAGATCGCTCCGCCCCTTATGGAGGTGATCTCGAAGCGGGTGTCGATGCGCTCCCGGAGAAAGGTCCGCCGCTGGTCGGCGTAGTCGCGCAGGCGGTTGATCCGCGCGTTGGCGAAGAGGGGTTCGAGCTGGTCGATCCGGACGTCGACCTGTTCGTCTCCCCAGGCGGTCTCCAGGAATGTCGCGATATAGCATAGATAGTCCGGAGCGTAGCGGGGGTGCTCGAGGAAGCGCTCGATCTGGTCCACCGTCGGGCGGAAGAGCACCTGGTTGACTTGGTCAAAACAGCTGTCGAGATCCCAGGGAAGCAGGACCCAGCGGTCGTCGCTGAAGCGGTGGTAGAGGAAGTAATCATCCCCGTTGTTCAGCACGATGCTGTTCTCGGTCGAGCCCAGCATGGCGTAGGTGGCGAAATACTTGCTCCACTGCAGCACGTCGATTCGCTGCTCAATCGCCTCGGGGAAGTCGGCATCGGAGGTCTCAGCGGCGTCGAAGTCCCGGCAGAGATCGGCTACGTCGGAATAATCATCCTCGTCCCGGTTGGTGTCCTTGCGGTAGTTCTGCCTGTAGCGATCGGCAGTCTCGCCCCGGTAGTCGAGGTTGGCCTGGCCTATTCCCCGGTAGAGGTTGCCATCGGCATCGTTGGGGAAGGTCCGCTCGAGGAAGTCCTGGCGGATGACCTCGACCCGCAGGTGCCAGCCCTGGTCCAGCTGCCTGTTGAAGGAGAGCCGGCGGAACCAGGCCAGCGGCGTGGCCGTTCCGGTGCGCCGCAGGAAGTCGAGCCCGAGCCATTGCTGGTCGCTGTTGCAGCCGTTCATGTTGATTCTCTTGATCCCGTGGAAATCCGAGTCGTGATCGAATTGGATCCGGTAGCTCAGGGGGTTGCAGTTGCGCGCCGAGGAGCCCCTGAGCCGGATGCCCCGGTTGTGCCAGGCCCTGCCATCGGCGACCAGGGTCATGTTCGCGAGGTCATCGCTGCCGCGTGCCCTGTTCCTGAAATTTCGCAGGGTGGCGCCTCGCATGATGATTCTGTAGAGGGGCCGGATCTCGGCGGTGGGTGAGCTTTCGACCTGGTAGAGGTAGGGCCGGTCCGGGGCATCGGCGGGAGCCCGCGTGGACTGGTCGCCTTCGCCCTCGGCGTCGATCCAGAAGGCGATGACGTCGAGGTTGGATTGGGCGGGGATGTCCGCGCCGTAGACGCCGTTTCCCGCTATGCCATCGTCGCCCTCTCCGTCATCGACCATCTCGGTGGAGTCTCTCGAATCGTCTGCGTCGTCGACCTCCCAGGTGAGGGTTACGTTTTGCAGGGGCTGGTCGTCGGAGACGACGGCCAGCACACGGACGCCCTGGTCCGCGGTCGGGATGACCGGCTCATGGCGCACGCCCACGATGATGGGTTCGGGGTCGGGCTCTGAACGCGAGTTGAAGCGGCCGGGGGAGCCATCCTCCTCGCTTGCCCGCCAGGCCGGTCCGTAGCGATTTTCGATTCCAGGGTTGATGAGCTCGAGCGAGGGTCCGTCCCCGTCCGCCTCCTCAGGGTAGCTGCCTTCATCCGCGTAGCGAACCCGGTCGACCATATTGCCGTTGGCTCCCCGCAAGAGGAGCGTTTCGGCGGCGTTGTCGAGCGCTCCCTCCCAGGGGCCCAGGACTCCGTCGATATCGTAGTGTTCCTCGACGGCCGCGGGCTCCCGGGCCAGGACGAGGTATTCGCCGGGGCCGAGCGTCGTGCCGGCCGCGAACGTGTAGTCGATTCCCCGGGTGAAGGACCAGCCGCCGAGGTCGACCATTTCGCCGGATCGGTTCAAGAGCTCGAGGTATTCTCCGCCGGCGTCATCCGGGGGGTGGTACATGATCTCATTGATGACGATGTCACGACGGGGCACATAGCGATTGGCCGTGCTCGGGGTCGTCTCCTCGAAGACCACCCGGTTGTCGGCGCCGTCGGGAAAGCGTCCGGTCGAGGCGCTGGCGCCGGCGGCGCGCGGGTTGAAGCCGTCGATAAAACGTCCGCGGCCATCATCGAGGATGAGCGCCTGGATTCTATCGAGCTCGAAGCCGAGCTGGGATTCAAAGAGCACCATACGCCCACCCGCTCCGATGGAGGTTTGCGCCGGGAGGGTAAAGCTCCCGGACTCGGGCGGGAAGAGGCCTACTCGCCTTCCGCCCGCGTTGACCTCTTCGCCGGTCGGGTTGTAGAGCTCGACCCAGCCGCTTCCCTCTCCCCCGGTGTAGACCTCGTTGATGACCAGGTCCCGCTTCGGAGGTTCCGGGTCGTCCTCGGGCTTCTTCCCCTCCTCTGCTTCGATAAATTCGAGAAAAGGCGAGATGCTGAAATCAGAGCTTTCCAGGCCGGTATTGTGGCCCTGGACGGCGAGAACGTTCTCTCCTTCACGCAGCAGGCCGAGGTTGTCGACCGGGAACTCCTCGGATGCCCCGGCCTCATGGTTGATGATGGTCGGGCTGTCGAACTCTGTAGCATCCAGGTTGGCCCGGGCGACCTCCTCTCCGTTGATGTAGGCGACGAACCCATCGTCGTAATCAACCGAAAGAAGGAGCTCCTCCACGAGGTCGAGGTCATCGACATCAAAGCGTCTGCGCAGGAAGACGGTCAGGTAGTTCCCGGACATGTCTTCAAGGACGGTGGCATCGTCGTCGTCACCGTAGCCGAATCCGGCAGGTCCGGATTCCCATTCCCCATCGTCGAAGTCGAGCTCCTTCCAGTCCTCGGGGGGAGGCTCGGTCCCCCTGAAAAACCTGAACTCGGCGCCCTGGGCGATCAGCTCCGAGCGGTTTCTTTCGGGCGCGTTGACGTCCGTGATCCGAACCGAGTTCGCCGCTCCAGGCGTGCCGCCGACGGGTATCGAGGCGGCCCAGGCACGCGGGTCGGTTTCCTCGAGTGTCGGGGAGAGACGCTCGAGCGACGGGCCGAGGCCGTCAGGGGTCTCGGGCCACAGGTCGGATTCTCCGTAGTCGACGAAGGAAACCATATAGCCCACCGGCGTCCAGAGCTGCAGCAATTCTCCGGCGTTGTCGAGGTTGCCGGTGTAGTCTCCTTCCAGGGAGCCTCTCTCGAGCCCGTAGCGGCTTGCCAGCAGATCGGCATTTTCGGCGATGACCAGGAAGCCATCCGCCTCGATGACGCTTCCCTGGGGGAAGGCGTAGGTCACCGCGCCACTGAGAAGCCAGCCGCTGATGTCAACATCTCTCGAACCGTAATTGTGCAATTCGACGAATTCGCCGGAGGAGCCGCCATCGCCCGGATGGTAATGGACCTCGTTGATGATGATCGTTTGCGCAAGGGCAGGGGAGAGCCCCAGGCCGCCGGCGGCGCAGAAATAGAGGCAGATAAGCGCCCTTCTCATGGTCTTCATAGTATGTCCGTACCTGGCTGGAGTCGAACCCACCTCCCCATCTTCTAACCTGAGAGGCGCCAATACAAGTAATATGCGTATTGCCGGGGGCGCTGTACGGAGGGTGTTGGTGCGCAGTGTGCCTTTTCTCGCGCCCGGGCTGGCGGTAGACTTTTCACAGATGAAGGCAGACAGCGGAAAAACGAAGATCGCGACAATCACCATATGGGCGCTCGTGGGATTGGCGGTCCTGATCCTGGCGGGGCTGATCATGTTCTGGCCCCGGAAGGAGCCTGACCCGGTGACAGCCTGGCGAGAAGGAATCACCGCGCAGGTAGGTGCCCTTGCAAGGAAGGATTGGAGTGCGGCGACGGCCGCCGAGGGGACCGAGAGCCTTGGCGCTCCCGCCCGGATCACCATCCACCACTCCGGCGCGGGTATTTTTTCCGCCATCGACAGAGGCACCGTCACCTCGGCGATCAAGGCCATCCAGGACACCCACATCGGCGCTAACGGCTGGGATGACATCGGCTATCACTATATCGTCGACCCTTTCGGGTGTCTCTGGGAGGGGCGCCACCTTGACAGGATCGGGGCGCATGCCGGCTCCCTGGAGCTCAATAGGGGCAACATTGGAATTCTTCTGCTTGGCAATTTCGATCTCCAGGAGCCGCCTCCCGCCCAGCTGGAGCGACTGGGCGATCTTCTGGCCGTCCTGCAGGGTATCTTCACCATCGCGGATTCCGAGATTTACACCCACAACCGCATCCGGATCATGGAGGGTCTCACTCCGACCGCCTGTCCCGGACAGCACATCATCGAATGGCTCGAAAGCCGCCGGAAGAAGCGATAACTCTTGGGCGTGCCGAGCTTGACTCGGTTTCACGCTGCGGTTATCGTTCGGCTTCTAGAGAACTCTTCGAGGTTCTCTGCGGGACTGTCTTTAGTGTGCGAGGACTGTTCTTAAGTGTTAGATCCTGTTCACGATGAATGCGGCATTGCCGCGGTATACCGGCTGAACAGCGCCCCGGTTTCCGGCGAGGAGTTGTATGAGGGCTCCGTAACCAGGCTGGTCCCTGATATGCTCATCGACCTGCAGAACAGGGGGCAGCTCGCCGCCGGCCTTGCCCGCTACGATGAGGATGCCGCGCAGCTGATCGACACCTACAAGGAAGTCGGCAGCGTTACGGATGTGTTTCACCTGACCCATCCGGATCCCGGGAAGTTCCGGGCGATCGTGGACGAGTACAGCGGCCGCGCCGCGATTGGGCATACCCGCTACGCCACCTGCGGCAAGGAGGGCCGGGAATACGCCCAACCCTTTGAGCGTCATCATGGCCGCAAGTGGAAATGGTTCTCCTTCTGCTTCAACGGCAACATCGCCAATTACGTCGAGGTACGCAAGAAGCTGCTGGAGCAGGACAAGGGCGACTACCACCTGGCCCATGAAACCGATACCGAGCTGTTCATGCATCACCTGGCCTATGCCAATAAGGGAGATGAGAAGCCCGACTTCGTCGAGGTCTTCAGGCATATCGCTGATACGTTCGATGGCGCCTACAGCCTGGCGTTTCTCAACGCCGATGGGGACCTGGTCCTGGCCCGCGATCCCCTGGGTGTTCGCCCCCTGGTATACGGCTTCCGCGGCAACCTGTTTGGCGCCGCCTCCGAGAGCCTCGCCCTGGCCAATAAGGGTTTCAGGGACCTCCAGGATCTCGAGCCTGGCCACCTGATCCACGTACGCCCCGAGGGGTACGAGATCAGGGAGTTCGCTCCCTCTCCCCGCAAAGCCCATTGTTTTTTTGAGTGGGTGTATTTCGCCAATGTCGCATCGGAGCTCAACGGCAAGTCGGTTTACCTCGCCCGCAACCGTCTCGGCGAAGCCCTGGCGGACGCGGAGCCCCTCGAGGTGAACGCGGAGGAGTGTATCGTGGTCCCGGTTCCCGATACCGCGAAGGCGGCGTGTGATGCCATGGCCCACCGGCTCGGCATCCCCACCAAGGAGGGGTTGATTCGCAACCGCTACGTCGGGCGAACCTTTATCGAGGGCAAGAATCGCAAGGCGAGGGTCAAGAGAAAGTATACCGTGCTGCCGGAGGTGGTCCGCGGCAAGCGGGTCTTCCTGGTCGAGGACAGCATCGTTCGTTCGACGACTCTCCGCGTAATCGTGAAGATGCTCAGAAAATTCGGCGGCGCCAAGGAGGTGCATGTGCGCGTTGCCTGTCCTCCCATCATGGCGCCCTGCAGCTATGGAATCGACATGTCGACAGTCAGCGAGCTCATCGCTCCCCAATTCTTTGAGGGACCGGTCAAGGGCGAGCTGGCCCGGGAAGGCCTCGAAACGATGGGGAAGGAGCTCGGGGCCGATACGCTGCGTTACCTCACGGTGGATGAGCTCAATGGAGCGTTGGGCCTTTCCGAATGCGACCTTTGCGAAGGCTGCCTGACCGGAGAGTACCCGACCGAGTGGGGGCAGAAGCTCTACAAGGAGGCGTTGCTCTCGCGCGATGCCCCGGCCGGGGGGCGGACCTACGAGCGCCTCCCTCTTGGCGAAGACGAGCAGCCTCCACCCGGGCCCTCCGGCTCCGCCGAGGATGCGCCCCTCGGGGCGGTCACCCCGGAGAACGGCGCCGGCGCCAGCTGAGGGTGTTGCC
>JAKUSY010000529.1 GCA_022451445.1 Planctomycetota bacterium | reverse complement strand
CTATCTCCCGCCGCAGCGTCGCTGGTCCGTTTTCCCCCCGTGTCGGAGGTGCCCAGCAGGACCGCAAGGAAGCCCATCGGGATGGCGAGGCCGACGAAGGCCCAGCGCCAGTCGCCTGTCCAATGCGCCAACTGCCGGGCCGCCAGCGGACTGAGGGCCGTCCCGAGGCTCCCGAAGAGTCCGTTGATGCCCATGGCCCTGGCCGGCAGCCTGATCCCCTTGGAGATCAGGGCCAGCCCGACGGGGTGGTAGATGCTGGTGCCCAGTCCGATCAGAGCGAAACCGGCCGCCAGCTGCCAGGTGTCGCTGGCGAATCCGGTGACCACACCGCCCGTGGCGGAGAGGAGGAAGAAGGCCACCAGCAGCGGCTTCTCTCCGTAGCGGTCGCTCAGCCAGCCTGCAGGTATCGCGCCGATACCGAAAACAACGAGACTGATCGAGGCCAGGAAGGTCAGTCCATCGGGACTCAGGCCTTCGAAGGAGGCCCTGATCTCCGGCTGGATCGCCGTGAAGAGATGGATGTAGATATGCGTCATCGCGTGGGCGATGCACGTGAAGAAGAGAATGTTGCGTTCGATCCTGTTTCCGCTGTTCATCTCTTCGCTCAAAATTTTTCCAGGTAGGCGATGAGATCGGCGATCGCCTGGGGTTCCAGGCCCGACAGCAATCCGGCGGGCATGAGCGACAGCGCTCGCGTTCTCGACTCGATAATGGTGGCCGGGTCGAGGCGGCGGTAGAGCCCCTGCCGGGTGATGGTCACCAGGGCGTTGCGAGCGGAGTAGACCGAGCGACCCTGGACCACCTCGCCGCTTTTGAGGATGTGCTCAGTGAGGTAGTAACGTTTTGCCACGAGCTTGTCAGGCAGGATGATCTCCGTGAGGGTCGATTTTTTTCCCAACCGCCTGGCGGCTCCTTTCAAGTCCGGCCCGACGCGTTGTCCGCCGCCGTCGAGATGGTGGCAGCTGCCGCAGGAGCGTGCTGTGAAGACCGCCTTGCCGCGCTCCGGGTCGCCTGAATCCCATGGAACCGTGGCGAGCAGCTTGTCGACCAGTTGCTGGCCGGCAACCTGGTTTTCCAGTGCTTCGGCAAGTTCGTTTTTCCTCTCCGGCAGGGCTTTGACTGTCCACTCGACCCAGCAATCAAGCACGCCCTGCTGGCTTTTTTTCAATTTTCTCCGGTACCCGCAGTTTGTGCCGGTGAGTTTTTCGATTCGCCGCGCCAGCGAATCACGCAGGCCGAGATGGGCGGGGTCCGCATCGGCGAGGTGGATCCAGCGTACCAGCTCGAAGACCTCGTCGGCGGGCTCAGCGGGTTTTTCGAGCCGACCGAGCCCCTTCAGGGCGGTGGACACCAGCAGCAGGTCGTCGCCCGAGAGCGCATCGAGAAAGATCCCGCGATCATCGGGATCTGGATCGCTCGCCAGACCCTCGAGGGCCCGCAGGCGCAGACCGCGTCGCTTGACGAGTTTCCTCAGCAGAGCCTGGATCCTGGGGCGATCCTCTTTCGAGGAGTGGGACCTGAGGAAATCGAGCACCTTGCCGATGTTGGAGGCGGATTTCGGCAGCGGTTTCTTGAGCAGGATGCCGGCGGCCTTGCGGCGTGTATCTATCCCGGCGCCGGCGATCATGCCGAGGTGCTCCGGGTCGCCGAAGCGCGGCCCGGCGACCAGGGCGTCGCCTAGCTCCGAGTGGCGTTGGAGGAGCCGCTCCCAGATGGCCCGTGCGTAGGTATTCCATTTATTGTCCCGGCCAACACCCTGCGACCTGATCTTGGCGGGAAGGTCGAGTCCTATTCCCGCCACCCTGCGGATGGTGCCGGCGGACCAGCCGCCCTTCAGCCGCGCGAGGCACCACAGCAGGAACATATCGTCAGCCGCGGCGGAGGTCGCGGATGCATCGGCCGCCATGCGCGCCGCGAGCTTGTCAGATGCCGCGCCCAGTTTTCCCGCTAGGCGGCGGGCCTCGATGGCGATGCGATGGTCGGGTGAGTTGACCAGGGGTTCGATGGCGGCGAGCGTTCGTTTTACGGCCGGGGCGTGGGGAGCGAGGTCTACACGGTCCCATTGGGTATCGAAGGTCGCGTAGCGCGGGTCCTCTCCGCCCTCGAGCCGGTCGAAGGCGGCGTTGATGAGCCGCAGGGCATCGAGGAGATCTTCCCGGTCGGCGTTTTTTTCTCGCAGGATGCCGAGGGCGAGCTCCAGGCTTTCGGCGGGTATCTTCCCTCTTTCCGTCGCGCGGGTCAGCACCCAGCCGCGGACGATTTTTTCACCGGCCGTTTTCGCCGCCGGGAGGCGGGCGGCGTCGAGATGAGAGAGCGAGGCGATGCCGGCCTGGCGCAGTCGGCGGGCGCTGCCGCTTGCGAGGCGGAAGACAGGTTCGACGAGGGCGTTGGCCCCGGGGGCTCTCCAGAAGCGCGCGGCGCTCTCGACTGCGTTGCGCTGGACAAGGGCCGAGCCGTCCTTCAGCAGGGGCTCCAGTTCGGCGGGCTTTCCATGAACGCCGAGCCAGCGGGCCGCCTGCGCGCGGACGCTCGCGTGGCTGCAGGTCGCCGCCAGCCTGGCGGCGTGCGAGGCCGCTCCGTCAAAGAGCTCGAGGCAGACCTCGAGAGCGCGCAGGCAACGACCGGCATCGCCGCAGTTTCCGGTCCCGGGACCGAGGCAGCCGAGGAATTCCAGGAAGGGCGCGACGCCGAGCTTCCCGGCTGCGCGCTGCCAGCCGGCTCGCGACCAGGCGCTCAGGGGCTCCGGGGCGTCAAGCACCTCCAGCAGGGAAGCGGACGAGGTTTTGTTTTTTATGGACGGTTTCTTCTTC
>JAKUSY010000528.1 GCA_022451445.1 Planctomycetota bacterium | reverse complement strand
GAGGAGCAATTCGGCCAGTTCGGAGACCCGGAAACCCGCACCCGCATTGCCCAGTACGAGCTGGCCTTCCGGATGCAGATGGAGGCGCCTGAAATCGTCGACATCTCCAGCGAGAAAGAATCAACGCGCGAGCTCTACGGGCTGAACCAGGGGCATACCGCGGGTTTCGGCCGCCAGTGCCAGCTCGCAAGGCGCCTGGTTGAGAGGGGCGTTCGCTACAGTCTTCTCGTCCATGGCGTCCAGATCGGCAGCTACAGTTGGGATGATCACGGCGATGTGAAGGGCGGCATGATTCGCCACAGCCGCGAGGTCGACAAGCCGGTCTCCGGTCTTCTTACCGACCTCAAGCAGCGTGGACTTCTCGAGGAGACCCTGGTGGTCTGGGCCTCGGAGATGGGGCGAACTCCTTTCCGTAATGGGGGCCTCGGCAGCAAGCCGGGCCGGGAGCACAACTCCTACGCTCTCTGCATGTGGATGGCCGGCGGCGACGTCAAGGGCGGCGCGAAGGCGGGCGAGACCGATGAGTTCAGCCTGCGGTCGGTCGGTGAGCCGATCCACATGCGCGATGTCCACGCCACGATCCTCAATCTCATGGGGCTCGAGGATGAACGCCTGACCTACCTCTACGCCGGCCGCAACCGGCGCCTGACCGACATCGGCGGAAAAACGCTCGAAGAGATCATCAGCTGAAGATCTTCTCGTTGACCTCGACGCCGAGTCCGGGGCGCGCCTCGACGATGACCCTGCCGTTTTCAGGCTGCGGTTCGCCGTGAAAGATCGGCTCGATCTCGGCATCCGGCAGCGAATCCCAGCAGGGCAGCGGGAAATACTCGATCATCGGTATGCTCTTGTTCGCCAGGGCAAAGTGCAGGTGGGTGATCCCGTAGGCGTGTGGGATCAGGGTGGTTCCGCTCTCGGCCGCCAGCGCCGCGATTTTCTGTCCCTCGGTGAAGCCACCGCATCTCCTGAGATCGGGCTGGATGATGTCCATCGCCTCTTTCTCGATGATGTCGCGGAAGCCGAACCGCGTGTATTCGTGTTCACCTCCTGAGATCGGGATGGAGGTCTCCTTGCGCAGGCTGGCATAGCCATCGAGGTCGTCGGGAATCAGCGGCTCCTCGACCCAGGCCAGGCCGTAGGGCTCGAGCCGTCCGCACATTTCTACCGCGTAGCTGAGGTTCCAGCCCATGTAGGCATCCGCCATCAGGTCAATGTCGGGACCAACGGCCTCGCGCGCGTTGGCGATGTGGGCCTCGTTTTCTTCCATTCCCTTTTCGCCATCGCCGGGTCCGTAGGGGAAGCGCATCTTCATGGCCCCGTAGCCCTCGGTGACGTAGGCCTTGGCCTCATCCCGCACCTTGTCGTGTCCGACCGGATGCAGCGCTGAGGCGTAGACCGGCACAGAGTCGGCGACCGGTCCCCCGAGGAGCTCGTAGACGGGTTTGCCGGCGGCGATTCCCTTCAGATCCCAGAGGGCGATGTCGATGGCGCTGATGACCTGGAGGACAGCTCCCTTTCTTCCGTAGGGCAGGGTGGCGCGGAAGAGACGGTCCCAGAGGCTCTCGATATCGAGGGGGTCCTGGTCGATGAGCAGCCTGGAGAGGTGGTTCTCTACGATCGGTCGCACCGCGTCACAGCCGTCCTCGCACCAGCCGGTGCCGACGATTCCATCATCGGTTTCGATCTGGATGGCCGCCAGGCCGGAATCCCAGAACCAGGATCCCCTGGTCTCCTTGAAGTCGGTATAGATATCCAGCGGCGTTACCAGCGGCAGGGTTTTTTCCCGCTCGGCCAGGTGTCCCCAGATGGAGCGGTTGGCGTGGCGAACGCGGATTTCCTTGATCTGCATGGTTGGGCCAGCCCGTACGCGTTATTCGGGAGTCGTTGATCGTTCCCGGGTATCTGCCCGGGAAAAACGCCTGGGTATGGTATCACGCCTTTCGACGGAAAGACGGTGGTTATGACCCGCTTCATCCAGCTATTATTTAGGTCGGCTTGTCGAGGAAGACACCTAGCAACAGTCAACAACCCTGGAGTCATCTGAAATGAGGAAAGCTCACATGGATCCAAATTCGCAATCGCGCCCCGCAACCGGCCACGGAATGTTTTTCGCCGCTGTTTTACTTGCCCTCGTATTTTCCGCGGCCCGGTCCCTCGGCGCCCAGGAGGTTGATTTCTCCAAGGAAGTGCTGCCGGTGCTCGAGTCCAAGTGTTTCAAGTGCCATGGAGAAAAGAAGGCCAAGGCCAAGCTGCGCCTCCATACTCTCGCCGATGCCCTGAAGGGCGGTAAGAGCGGCAAGGCCATCGAGCCCGGCAAATCGTCCGAGAGTCTCCTCATCAAGCGCGTCTCTCTTCCGGCCGATGATGATGACATCATGCCGAATGAGGGCGACCCTCTCACCAAGGCCCAGATCGGAGCTCTCACGCGCTGGATCGACCAGGGAGCGAAATGGGCAGCCCCCTCCGGCTCCGGCGACAAGGCCGAGGAAAAAGTAAAGGTCGACGAGCTGCCGGCAGCCGTGGTCGCCGCCATCAACAAGGCGGGTGGGAGGGTCATGCGACTTGCGCAGGATACCAACCTGGTGACCGTCAGCTTCCGGGCGGTTGCCGCTGAGACGGGAGATGAACAGCTCGCCTCCCTGAAGGGTCTTGCCGCCGTGGCCGAGCTCAACCTGGCGGGGTCGAAGATAACGGATGCCGGCCTCGCGAACCTCTCCGGCCTGGAGAATCTCGGCCGCCTCCATCTCGAGCTCACGGGGATCGATGGCAGCGGCCTGGCCCATCTCGCTAAGCTTCAGAAGCTTCACTATCTCAATCTCTACGGGACGAA
>JAKUSY010000527.1 GCA_022451445.1 Planctomycetota bacterium | reverse complement strand
ATTTTTGCCCCCCTTGCGGGAACGCCCCCGAAGGCGTAAACTCCCTTCCTGCGCCACTTAGAACCGGGTGCCGAGGTGGCGGAACTGGCAGACGCGGGGGACTTAAAATCCCCTGGCCGCAAGGCTGTGTGGGTTCAAGTCCCACCCTCGGCACCATCTCTTTGTTCCATCGCCTGGATGCGGTTAGCATGGGGGGGCGTTTTTCCCCTCCCTCCATCGTGAATCCAACCCGGGAACCGAATAAACACCATGAACAGATCGTTCAACAGCCGGACCATGAGGGCGGGGACCATCGTTTTATTCCTGCAGCTGGTCTTCGTGTCTACCGCCCCCGGTGTTCGCGCGGATGACAGCGACAAGGGACGCTGGTGGAGCGGCAAGGTCGAAGAGGCCCTGGGCCGAGCGGGGGGTAATCGCGGCGAGCTTCTGCGCTTCCTCGGCAAGGTTTCCGATGCGCAGCGACCCGCCGCCTCCTTCCTGCTGGAGAACATGCCGCAGCGTGACCTCGAGAGCCTGAAGGCGGACTATCTCCGGGAGAACCTGCGGCTGGCCTTCGAGGCCAGGGCCGCGGCCGCCTGGGGTAAAAAGCTGCCCGAGGATGTCTTTTTCAATGATGTCCTGCCGTATATGAGCGCCAACGAGGCCAGGGAGGCCTGGCGTCCGGGGCTCCGTGAGAAATGCCTGCCGCTGGTGAAGGACTGCAAGAGCCCGGGTGAGGCGGCGCACGAATTGAACCGGAAGATCTTCAAGCTGCTGGGTGTGCGCTATTCGACCAAGCGCAATCGTGCCGACCAGGCTCCCGCTGAAACGATCGAGACCGGCCTGGCCTCCTGTACGGGGCTCTCCATCCTGCTGGTCGATGCCTGCCGTTCGGTCGGGGTGCCCGCCCGGCTGGCGGGAACCCCGAACTGGGTGAACAAGAGCGGCAACCACACCTGGGTCGAGGTCTGGGATGACGGCTGGCATTTTGCCGGCGCCGCCGAGCCCGATTCACGCGGCCTCGATCACGGCTGGTTCCAGGGCCGTGCCGCACAGGCCATCGAGGGCTCCCCTGAGCACGCGATCTACGCCACGAGCTTCCGCAAGACAGGAACCTCCTTTCCGCTGGTCTGGGCCCCGGGCGTCGACTACGTCAGCGCCGTGAACGTCACCAGCCGTTACGTTCCCGCCGGTGCGAAGCCGCAGGACAAGCCCCGCCTTCTCGTGCGCGTGCTCGAGGGAGAGGGCGGTGAGCGCGTCGTGAGATCGGTCGAGCTCATCGACAGGGCCGATCTCGAGAAGGTCCTTCGCGGCAGGAGCCGGGACGAGTCCAACGACACCAACGACATTCTCACCTTCAAGGTCGAGAAGGGCCGGGCCTATGAATTGCGCATCCTCGATGGCGAGCGGGTTCTCAGCCGGGAGTACCGCTGCGGCGGCGACCGCCAGGATGTCGTCTCGATCTTTCTCGCCGCCCCTTCGCCCCTCAAGTTGAAGGAGGCCGATGAAAAGAAACTCACCGCGGCGCTGAAGGGGTATTTCAAGGCCGATGCGAAAAAGCGCGCCGGGTGGAAATTCAGCCGGGCCCTGGACAAACTGCTCGCCGGCAACGAGGCCGCCGTAAGGGAACTGGCGTGGAAGTCCTATCTCGAGGCGCCGCTGCACTCGGCCCTGAAGGAAGATTTCGGCAAGCACCAGGTGCGTTTCAAGACCCACCTGAGCCCCTATACGGTGAAAAACGTGGGCAAGCGGCCGAAGGGCGGCTGGCCTCTCTTCATCGCCATGCACGGCGGAGGTGGAACCACCCAGCAGGTCAACGACAGCCAGTGGCGGCATATGCAGATTTACTACCGGGACCAGGGCTCGGTGACCGGCTACCGCTACCTCGCCCTGCGGGCGCCCAATAATAAGTGGAACGGGTTCTACGACGACTATGTCTATCCCCTGGTCGAAAATCTCGTTCGACAGTTCCTTCTCTTCGGCGATGTCGATCCCGACAAGGTCTTCATCATGGGCTACTCGCACGGGGGCTACGGCGCCTTCTCGATCGGTCCGAAGATTCCCTACCGCTTCGCCGCCATTCACAGCTCGGCGGCCGCGCCCACCGATGGGCAGAGCTCCGCGAAGACGCTCAGGAATACGATCTTCACCTTCATGATCGGCGAGAAGGACCATGCCTACGGCAGGCTCAAGCGCTGCCGGGGTTTTAATGAGAAGATCCTCAAGCTCCGCGGCGACCGCAAGGACATCTACCCGGTGACGATGGAATACAAGGCGGGCTACGGGCATGGCGGGCTGCCGGACCGCGACAAGATCAAGAACATGTACCCGGCGGTGCGTGATCCGGTTCCGGCAGAGTTGACCTGGGAGATGACCGATGGGGCCGTGAAGGACTTCTTCTGGTTGAGTTGCCCGCAGGCCTACAGGGGCCGGGGGATCGATGCCGCCTGCCGCAAGAACAAGCTGGTGATCACCACCCGGGAGATCAAAGACTTCAGCGTCCTGCTCGATGAGCGGCTGGTTGATTTTTCGAAACCGGTGACGATCGAGCTCAACGGCAGGAAGATCTCCGGGGGAAAGCTGAAGCCTTCCCTCAAGACGCTTGTCGAGACGCTCAGTCGCCGTGGGGACATCAGGCTCGCCGCCACGGTGGCCTGGTCACCCGGGTCCTGAAACGGTGGGTTCTTCCTCCCGGGCCCGAGCCGTCTTTACCTTCTGCCTTTTGATGGGCGCAAGCGCTGTTGTTCTCGGGCAATGGAACGAGACAGCGATTCCCGCTTTCTGGAAATCACCACCGGCCGCCGAGTTCAAAAAATCCGCCGGCTACGCATGGTTTCGTTGCGGGGTGAAGAT
>JAKUSY010000526.1 GCA_022451445.1 Planctomycetota bacterium | reverse complement strand
TGTCCCAACCTGCGGACTTACAGCCTTCAGCCGTGATCCTCGGCACAGCGCAGGACGGCGGCTACCCCCAGGCCGGCTGCCGCTCGCCGGGCTGCAGGAGCCTTGACGCAGGGAGCGCCGAGGCGCTCCATGCTGCCTGCCTTGCGATTTGCGAGCCGGCAACGGGCTCCCGATGGATGATCGACTGCACCCCTCATTTCCCGCAACAGCTCACCCTTCTCGACAGCATCTGCCCGGGAGACATTCCGAGCTTCCTCCTCACCCATGCCCACACGGGCCACTACACGGGCCTCACCCACCTCGGCAATGAGGTCATGGGCTCCTGCGAGGTGGATGTTTTCGTCCTGCCGCTCATGAAGAGCTTCCTCGAAAACAATCTACCCTGGAGCGAGCTGGCCGAACGCGGCAACATCATCCTCCGGCCCGCTTTCGAGGGAGAGCCTATCGAGCTCGGAAGCGGCCTGAGAGTCACACCCCGGCTCGTCCCCCATCGCGACGAGCACTCCGAAACAGCCTGCTACCGGGTGGATGGGCCCGAGAGCTCCATTCTCTGGTTGCCCGATATCGATGGTTGGGAGGGGATGAGTCCCGCCATCGAGGAGCTCATCGGAGAGGTCGACAGGGCCTTTCTCGACGGGAGCTTCTTCTCTCCCGGCGAGCTACCCGGCCGCGACATGAGCTCGATCTCCCACCCCCTTATCCAGGAGAGCATCGAGCTCTTTTCGGGTCTTGATGAGGAAACGCGCCGGAAAATCAGTTTTATCCACCTCAACCACTCCAATCCCGCCATCGATCCCCGGGGCGATGCCGCCCGGGCGGTCAGGCTTGCCGGCCACTCCATCGCCCGCCAGGGTCATCAAATCGAGTTGTAAGCCCCGTTTCAAGCGAGTAAGCTCACCTCTCGAATCCGAATGCGCCAACCAGGAAACAAGTGAATTCGCCATGAACAACCATGTAAAGAACCTCGCAACGCTGCTGTCCTTTCTCCTCTTCTGCGGCTCTTCCGGGCCCCTGCAGGCCGCTGACAGAAAGCCGAATGTCGTCCTCGTAATTACGGACGACCAGGGCTACGGGGATGTTGCCGTGCACGGCAACAGGATGATCCAGACCCCCAATATGGACAGGCTCCACTCCATCTCCGTGCGGCTCACTGATTTCCACGTCGACCCGACCTGTTCACCGACCCGCTCAGCTCTCATGAGCGGCCGCTACTCGACCAGGACCGGCGTCTGGCACACGATCATGGGACGCTCGATCATGGACTCCGCGGAGTTGACCATCGCTGAGGTGTTCAAGGCGGCAGGCTACGTCACCGGCATGTACGGAAAATGGCACCTCGGGGACAACTATCCCTGCCGCCCCCAGGACCAGGGCTTCGATGAGACCTTTTACAACGGAGGCGGAGGTGTCGGGCAGACGCCCGACTACTTCGGCAACGACTACTTTGACGACACCTACTTCCGCAACGGCAAGCCTGAGAAGGCGCAGGGATACTGTACGGATGTCTGGTTTCGCGAGGCCATCTCCTTCATCGAAAAAAACAAGGAGAGGCCTTTCTTTACCTACCTGAGCACCAACGCGCCGCACGGCCCCTTCCTCGTGGCCGAGAGCTACAAGATCCCCTACCAGAAAAAAGGCGTGCAGGGATCGATGGCCCCCTTCTACGGCATGATCACGAACATCGATGAGAACCTGGGACGGCTCATGAAGAAACTCGATGAGCTGGACCTGGAGAAAAACACCATCCTGATTTTCATGACGGATAACGGCACGGCCGCCGGCGCGGGCCGCCGCAGCCGCGGAAAGAAAGCGCCCGGCGCGGCCGCAAAGAAATGGCCCGGATTCAACGCCGGCATGCGGGGCCAGAAAGGATCGAGCTACGATGGAGGGCACCGGGTGCCGTTCTTCATCCGCTGGCCCGCCGGAGGCATCAAGGGCGGACGCGATATCGAGACGCTCAGCGCTCACATCGATGTCCTGCCTACACTGGCCCAGCTCTGCGGCATCAAGATTCCCGAGGGCCCCCCGATCGACGGAAAGAGCCTCGCGCCCCTCTTGAGGGGAGAAGAGCCTGTCTGGCCCGACCGAACTCTCTTCGTTCACTCCCAACGAATTGAGCAGGTGAAGAAGGGGCGCAACAACTCCGTCATGACCAAGCGCTGGCGACTTGTAGGAAACAAGGAGCTCTACGACATCACGGCCGACCCCGCCCAGGCAAAGAATATCGCCGCGAATCACCCAGGTGTCGTAAAAACCCTCAACGGGGCCTACGACGAATGGTGGAAGAGTCTCTCCCCGGTTTTTACCGATACCGTGCACCTCGTGCTTGGAAACCCGGCCGAAAACCCCGCCAACCTCACCTGCCATGACTGGCACACCAACAACGGCCCTGTGCCGTGGAATCACGGGCATATCCGCAAGGGACCCGCGGCCAACGGCTTCTGGGCCGTCAATTTCGAAAAAGCCGGAAAATACGAGATCACCCTGCGGCGCTGGCCGAGCCAGGAGAAGAAGAAAATCGGGGCTACAAAAGCCCGGATCAGAATTGGGACCCTGGAAAAATCACAGGCCGTCAACCCGGAGGAAACCGGTGCCATCTTCAAGCTCGATGTCCCGGCAGGGAAGGCACGCCTGCAGACCTGGCTCCAGCGCACCGACGGTAAAGCCTGCGGGGCCTATTTCGTCGAGGTTCGGCGGGTAGACTGATACTCGCCCGGGACGGTCGCAGATATGTCATAACGCGCCTGCCCTGCAGCGATATAATAGGCGCCGGAACCAGGTACCTTTTGGCTGGGACAGTAATTGGAGATCGTTTGAAATGAGGCGCTTCGA
>JAKUSY010000525.1 GCA_022451445.1 Planctomycetota bacterium | reverse complement strand
GCCGGCCAGCACAACGCCCACACCTTGAAAGAATACGCGGACATCGGCGAATACCTGCTTGGCTGCAAGCTGGCCCTCGCCCTGGCGACAGCTCCCTGAGCCGGCTGCGGACCGCCCTCAGGATCCGATACCGCGCCTCCTGATGAGGTTGTAGAGGGTCTTTACGTTGATGTCTAATTGGCGCGCGGTCTTCATCTTGTTCCCCCCGTTGGCGTGCAGAACCCGGCTCACGTGCGCCCGCTTGGCCTCATCCAGGCTGGCGGAGGATGAAGCCGCGGTCTCTTCAGGCAGCCGGCTTATCTCCTGCTGCAGGTGCTCGGTAATATCCGCCGTGGAGATGACCATACGGTCACAGAGCAGCAGCAGCCTCTCTACGAGATTCTCCAATTCCCGCACATTGCCTTCCCAATGCAGGCCCGCCAGCGTCTCGAGCGCCCGCGGGCTGAACTCCCGCTCCTTGAGGCCCATCTCAACGGCAAGGCGCCTGGAAAAATGAGCGACAAGCCCGGGAATGTCCGAGCATCTCTCTCGAAGCGGGGGCAGCTCGAGAGTAACGACATTCAGGCGGTAGAAAAGGTCTATGCGGAAACGGCCCTCGCGAACCTCGCTTCGCAGGTCCTTGTTGGAGGCGGCGAGAATCCGGACATCCGCCTCCAGCAGTTTTGTCCCTCCCAGCCTCCTGAACTCGCGGGATTGCAGTACCCTCAGCACCTTGACCTGCATCGCGGGAGTCATCTCACCCACCTCATCAAGAAAGACTGTCCCCCCCCCTGCCATCTCGAACAACCCCTGGCGCCGGTCGAGCGCGCCGGTAAAGGCGCCTCTCTCATGGCCAAAAAGCTCGCTCTCCAGGAGGGATTCAGGCAGGGCGCCGCAGTTGATGGCGACGAAGCACTTACCGGCCCGCTGGCTGTTCTGGTGAATATGACGGGCGAAGACCTCCTTGCCCGTACCGCTCTCGCCCTGGATCAGGATGGTCGCATCCGACGCGGCGACCCTCTCGCCAAGAGAGATGATCTTTTTCATACGATCGCTTTCACAGATGAGCTCGACCCTTTCGAGGCCTGGAGATTCTCCCTCGCCCACGGAGCACGCGCGCCCGGCGCCGCGCAGCAGCTTCGCCAGCTTGTCGGAAAGCTCCGCAGCGGAGCCCTCGGCAAACAGGAAGTCGTGGGCCCCGGCGGCCATCGCCTTCACCACCAGGTCGCGACTCGGATCGACGCCGACGGCCATCACGGAAAGCCCCGGGGCGACCCGGCCTCGCAGCTCCCCGATGTCCTCCACCTGCCCGGCGCATTCGACGGAAACCAGGAGGAGCCCGGGCATGAAGACCTCGAGGTAGCCGCTGGCCTCCGTGGCATTTTCAAACCATTTGCCGCTGAGCTCGCCGACGCGGATCACCTTCTCCAGGAATATCTTCACCTCGGGATCGCGGTTGACGATGACCAGGTCATGCGCCCTCACGCTCCGGCAACGGCCCGGGACGCGGCGGTCGATTCTCTCGGCTCCGATCGAAGGATCAGGCACTGGCGTAGATCCTTTCCCTGTAATAGGAGAGCTTGTCGAGAAAGACAGCTACGATGGATTGATCCAGGTGGCTGCCACCAGCCGCCGCCAGGTTCTCTCGAATCGTCGATTCCGCAAGACTGCCCTGGTAGGGACGCCGACCCGCCATGGCATCGTAGGCATCGCAGACAGCTATGATCCTCGCCTCCAGCGGGATGTCCTCCCCCGCAAGGCTGTCGGGATATCCCATGCCATCGATTCTCTCGTGATGATGACGGACCGCGGGCAGAGCCCAGTCGCACCCCATCAGACGCGCCAGCGGCGCGATCAGGGTTTCTGAATGTTCGGGATGGGCCTTGATCTCTTCGTATTCTTCAGGCGACAGCTTGCCCGGCTTTCTCAACACCTTACCTGAAACGGCCAGCTTGCCCGCATCATGGAGCCCGCCGACCCATTCGAAATCAGCGGCCCGCTCTTGCGGCAGGCCCAGGTCCAGGGCCAGCATCGTCGAGAGCATCCCGACACACCTGCTGTGCTCATCGAGATATTCAGCCTTGCGCCGCAGGGCAGCCATGAGCTCCCTGGTGCGCTCCCGGAGAATGGCCTCCGAGGCGGTTGCGCCTGGAGAATTGAGACCGTAGATGGCCGCCGGTTGCGAAAACGTCGCGAGGGAGCCTTCCAGCAGGCAGATGTCCTGCACCTGCACGTCCGCAGAGGCCAACTCTCCCCTGATGCCCGGCATATCGCAGTCGGTGAGCAGTGAAGAAGGCGAAACGACCTCACCCGATGGATCCGTGGCGGGACCCTTAGCGCGACGAAGCGTCCGGGCCGGGTCTTTTCCGCTGGTTGTTTTATTATCTCGTGACATTTCAAGCTCCCGTTTTCACGACGCCTCGGCCATCTCGAGGCCCGGGCTTACCGCACCGGGCCGGTGGACCCCGGCTTTACGGATCCATCTCCCCATTCCCCGGACGTCAACAGCAGGTTCCCGAACTCGGCATCGAGCAGGGCGAGAATCTTGTACTCTTCCATGCTTTCCGTGAGCTGTTCATGAACTCTCCGTACATCGGGCCGCTCAGCTCCTCCTGGCCAGAAGCTCGCTATTGATGCCGGGAGATTATCGAGCTCGATCTTCGCATCGGCGGATTGCAACAGCTTCCTGAGCTCATCCTCGAGCTGCTGGTAATTCCCCGGCCACGGATAGGTGACGAGAGCGCCGTATGATTCGGGGCTGAAGACAACGGTCTCCTTTCCGGTCGCGAACTTGCTCACCTGGTGATCAACCAGGCAGCCGAGGTCCCGGATCCTCCGCCGCAGGGGCGGCAGGAGCAGGG
>JAKUSY010000524.1 GCA_022451445.1 Planctomycetota bacterium | reverse complement strand
CGTCGCCGGGGACCTGTTGGACGTGGTGGAGCGCTGCATCGCGGCAGGGGCCGGGATGGTCCAGCTGCGGGAAAAACAGTTCGATGACCGGGAGCTCCTCGGGCGCGCCAGGAGCCTGCGCGAGGTATGCGCCCGCGGCGGCGCTCTCTTCGTGGTGAATGACCGGCCGGACATCGCCCTCCTGAGTCACGCGGACGGGGTCCACCTGGGGCAGGATGACCTCTCCGTGGCCCAGGCCAGGCGGATCGTCGGCGAGGGCATCCTGGTAGGCCGCTCGACTCATTCTCTCGAGCAGGCCAGGGAGGCGGCGCGTGAGGGGGCCGACTATATCGGCGCCGGCCCGGTATTCGAAACCTCTACGAAGGACGCCGGTCCCCTGCTTGGTGTCGAGGGATTGCGGGGCATCCTCGCGGAGGTCAACCTGCCGGTCTTCGCCATCGGCGGAATCACGAGCTCGAATATTGACCAGGTGTACGGGCGCGGAGGCGGGAGGGCCGCTGTCTGTTCAGCCGTTCTCGGCGGCTCCAGTCCGGAAAAAACCATCGGTGAGCTCTGCTCTGTACTTGCCTGAAAAGAGCGGTGGACTCTTCTTCTAATCGCCTCGCTGATCTATAATCCTCGAAATGAGCGAACATTCCAGACAGCGAATACCCGCCATGCTGTTCTCCCTGGTGCCCGGTTGGGGGCATGTCTACTGGGGGAGAGAGGCCCTGGGCATCGGCATCTTTTCCGCCGCGGCGCTGGTGGGCTTCGGTTTCCTCAACGCCTGGCTTGTCTATCAGGGGGCGGTAAAGACGACGATGGTCTGGGTCTTCGGGGTCATCTTCTGTCTCGTTATGGTGGCCAGTTGGATCGATATTTTCCTGCGCACCGAACCTGCTCGTGTCAGCGAGGATGACCGCCGCCGCAAGCTTTGTCTCGAGCGCGGCACCGCGTCCTATCTGCAGGGGGATCTCGCCGGGGCGCTGGGAGAATTCAGGGAGTGCCTGAAGATCGAGCCGAACTGTCCCGAGGCGCTCTTTCGCATCGGTGTGCTGGCGGTGCGCCAGGATGATTTTGAGCTGGCTCGCACCAGCCTGCGCCGCGCGCTTCGCTACGATATTGGGGAGAAGTGGAAATGGGAAATCCAGCGGGAGTTTACGCGCCTGGATGCGGGCATCTCGGCGCAGGAGGAGACGTCCTTCGAGAAGGAGGCGGGAGAGGAACCTCAGGAGGAGCCCTACGATGAGGAAACCCCTGAGAGAGAGGAGGAGGCCGAGCACGCCTCGGCGTGAAGATGGTCACCTATAAGGATTCAGGGGTCGACATCGATGCCGGCAATGCCGCCGTAGAGCGCATAGCCAGTCACGTTCAGAGCACCTATACACCGCAGGTTCTTACCGGCAGCCATGGCGGCTTTGCCGGTCTGTTTCGTCTCGACCATCCTCCGGGGATCCTCGAGAGCGACTACAAGGATCCGGTCCTGGTGGCCTGTACCGATGGAGTCGGGACCAAGCTCGAGGTCGCCTACAGGATGGGGGTGTCGGATACGATCGGAATTGATCTCGTGGCGATGTGCGTCAACGACCTCATCGTCCAGGGCGCCAGGCCGCTGTTCTTCCTCGACTATATCGCCGTGGGAAAGATGGAGCCTGATACGATCAGCGGCCTGGTCAAGGGCATTGCCGAGGGCTGCAGGCAGTCCGGCTGCGCTATCCTCGGCGGCGAGACCGCCGAGATGCCGGGCTTCTATCCCAACGGGCACTACGAGCTCGCCGGTTTCTCGGTGGGGGTCGCCGAGAGGAAGCGTCTCATACTCGGAGACCGGGTCAAGGCCGGCGACAAGGTCATCGGGCTGCTCTCCAGCGGCTTTCACTCCAACGGCTACTCCCTGGTGAGGAAGGTGTTCTTTGGAAAACGCTCCAGCGCCAGGAGCCTCGAGCGCGTTCTTCCCGGCTGTGACCGGCCCCTTGGCGAGACGCTCCTGGAGCCCACGAGAATCTACGTGAAGCCTGTACTCTCCATTCTCGATGCCTACCGGCAGAAACGGCCCGTCCACGCGATCAGCCATATCACCGGCGGCGGGCTCATCGAGAATATCCCGCGCTGTCTTCCCGGCAATCTCGATGTGGTCATCCGGCGCAAGGCGTGGGAGCCGCCGGCAATCTTCGGCCACCTTGCCGGCAGGGGCAAGGTTCCCCGGGCGGAGATGTACCGTGTCTTCAATATGGGGATCGGGATGGTGCTCGTGGTGTCACGCCATTTCACCGATTCGGTCCTCCGGCAGCTCGAAGACGAGGGTGAGCCCGCGGTGGAGATTGGCGAGGTCATCAAGGGCAAGGGCAAGGGCAGGGTGAAGTTCAGGTAGAGCCGCCGCCGGGGCGTTCGCGACCGGCTATTGGGACAGCTCGCCTGAGTAGACAGCCGTCGCCGGGCCCGTCATCCACACATTGCCCCCACGGCCGCTTCCAGCCCAGCGAATCTTGAGGTCGCCGCCCCGGAGGTGGACCAGCACCTCGCGGTCACACCAGTCGTTCAGGACGCCGGCGACTACCGCCGCGCAGGCGCCGGTGCCGCAGGCAAGGGTCTCGCCGCTGCCCCTCTCCCAGACCATGAAATCGAGCTCCTGGCGCGAGCGGGGCACGACGAATTCTGTGTTCACGCGCTCCGGGAACCAGGGATGGTTCTCAAAGCGGGGGCCCCATTCATCCAGTCGCAGCTGGCCACGCTCTCCCAGCTCAACACCCTGCGGCGCCCGCGTTTCATCGAGACGGATGACGGCATGGGGATTTCCCATCGAGACGCCGGTAAGCCGGAAGAGGCAGCCCTCGAGCTCCAGGGGGATTCCGATCGCGGCCTCTTC
>JAKUSY010000523.1 GCA_022451445.1 Planctomycetota bacterium | reverse complement strand
GCGGGCCGAAAGATTGATCGCCTCACTGAGGAGAACGTACCTCGCGACCATGTCGGCTTTTTCCCTCTTCGCCTTGGCAAGAAGCACCTTGCCGAGGTCACGCCGCGCAACGGTTGTTCTCTTCGAGTACTCGGACTTGAAGAGTTGTTTGATGAGCTTCGCCTTCTCTTCCTGCTCAAGCGGAGGAGGCACGGGCAGCTTCCCCTCCTGCGCGCGCAACGGGAGCGTCAAAGCGCACCCCACCAGGCAACTCCGGACCAGTGCTATGCAATGCTTCAAGGAAAACCTCCTGTGACGTAAATACCCGGAACTACCTTGATGGAACCAAACCCCCACCCTCAGCACAAGGTAATTAAAAAAACCAGGGGCCGGTAAAAAGATGCCGCGAACACCAGGGTGCCAGGGAAAAAACAGTTGGAGGTGCCTGCCGGGATCAGTCGCGACCGCCACGGCCCCTGCTGGAGCGTCCACGATCATCATCCCCTCGTCCTCGACCCTCGCCGCCCTCGTCGTCGTTGCTCCCGGATCCGCCGGCAGTGAGACCAAACTCCTTCGTGGCGGTCTCGAGCTCGAGTTGCTGGATCGAACACTGCTTGCCAGAGGTCAGGGAGATGAAGAGATAGCCCGTCTGCTCCGGCTTCGGCGGCGGATAATACTGGGTATAGATGCTGTTGGCCTTCCACCTGACCGGCTTGCCGTTGACGGAAAAGGTCAGGCTCTCGCCCACGCGCTCCACCCTGATACGCTGCCAGCCTTCCTTCAATTCGATCTCGAGACGCTTGGAGCGCAGGCCATCATCGTCCCTGTCGTCAGCCGTGATCCCCATAGTCCTGCCTCCGTAGACATGGACCGTGGCGGAGAAATCACCCCGCACCAGCCTCTTGGAAGCCAGCAAAGCGTAACTCGAGATGCCGGTGGTGTTCTTGACGATGAGAGCTTCGCTGCGCCTGGCGAGAGTCATCTTTTCGATCTGGTGGGGTTTCCAGCGCCTGCTCTGGTAACAAAACACCTGCAACTCGGACAGCTTGACTCCCCGGGAAATGCCGATCTCCTTCTCGATCTCCGAGAGCTTCGTCTCAATCCGCACCTGGCTGAGGCCTTCAAGGCCTACGAGGACTTTGCGGTACCAGTGGGCGGCCCTCATCAGGCAGCTCTTGCGGAGGAGAGTCTTGTGGCTCTGCGCCATCTCCCACCATCCATCGGCGATACCCTGCAGTTCCAGGGTGACACCAGACGCCTTGAATTCTTCATCGGCCAGCTTCTTCAGGTCTCCATCGGGTCCCTTCGAGAGCAGCAGTATGCCCGTTTTCCAGTCCCGCTTGTAGAGACTGAAGAATTCCCCCAAGATCCCGTTGGCCTCGAGATTGGCGGGATCACCGGCAAGCTTCTCCAGGGATGGCTTCACCTCTTCGAAACGCTTCTCGAGCAGGTTGATGTACTTCGCCTTGTCCTTGGCGATACCCGCCAGGAGCTTGTCCCTCGATGCCCTCTTTCGCGCCAGCCCCGCGAAACGATCGGCAGTCGAATAGTCATCCATTCTCACCGCCATGTCGACCAGGGCCATCCATTCGTCGAAGATCGTCTCTTCAGTGATGAGCGACTTCGTCCTGGGAAAGGCCGACAGCAGGCCCGCCTTGACCTTCACCGAGTCGATCAGGTAGCCATTCTCCATCAGCTTGAAGGCCTCCATGGAGTTGTTCAAATCGGCGCTGCGGGCCGAAAGATTGATCGCCTCACTGAGGAGAACGTACCTCGCGACCATGTCGGCTTTTTCCCTCTTCGCCTTGGAGAGGAGCACCTTGCCGAGGTCACGCCGCGCAACCGTCGTTTTCTTCGAGTACTCGGACTTGAAGAGCTGCTTAACGAGCTTCGCCGTCTCTTCCTGCTCCAGCGGAGGAGGCACGGGCAGCTTCCCCTCCTGTGCACGCAACGGGAGAGTCAAGGCGCAACCCACCAGGCAACTGAGGACCAGTGCTATGCAATGCTTCAAGGAAAACCTCCTGTGACGTAGACACCCGGAACTCTTCGGATGAAATCCGAACCCCTGCCTGTGACACAAAGTATATAAAAACCCCGGGACCGGGGGAAAAAGGCCCATCGACAGCGCAGGTTAGCGTCATCTTGCACCATGGGCCAGAAGGCTGCAAGCAGAAGACAATTAACGACAACCCGAAGAACTCTCAGCGCCTGCAGGAGCTCAGGCAACCCTCGATGCGTACGCATTCGGCTCCCAGGGCCGGTGCCGGGCCCTCCTGGAACATGAAAGAGAGCAGGTGGACCGCATCGGCCAGGTTGACCGAGGAATCGCCGTTTGAATCCAGGAGGACCAGGTTGCCGCCCTCCGCGATTCCCTCACCCTCGCAGGGCAGCTCGCCGGGAACTCCCAGGTAGAGCTGGCGAAGCAGGCGAACGGCATCCGAAACGTCGAGAACGCCATCCTCGTTGGCATCTCCGGGTAGCCGCAGACCGCGAGGGGCTCCCCCATCCTCGGCGTAGCCCGGTGTGCCGAGCTCGACGCTGCCGGGGCGCCAGCTGTCGGGATCGCTCCAGGTATTCACCGGTGCGAAGAAATCGTTGATCACCAGGGTGAAACCGGCTCCATCCGCTTCCGGATACCAATCGGCGTATTCCAACTCGAGGATCGTCTCGGCGAAAGCCCCCTCGATCGCCACGCTCTCTCCCCCGTTGCTCAGCTGCCCGGAGTACTCGCCGGCCACCAGGACACCATCGGTCTCGTAGCGCGAGGCGAAGGCGGCGAGGTTCTTGACCACGAGGACATGCTCGCCGGGGGCGAGGTCATCGATCCCCGCCCCTGAAAAATCGAACCGCACTCCGCCACGGAG
>JAKUSY010000522.1 GCA_022451445.1 Planctomycetota bacterium | reverse complement strand
CCGATGGCCAGGCTGGGCGCGCGGCCGGGGGTGGTAAAGCGGAGCCGGGCGCCGGGCGTGGCGCAGGCAAGCTCCACCGCGAGGGGCTCATCGTCGAAGCCGGGCTCGTGGCTGATGGCCACGTCTTCGACGAAATCGAGTGAGCCTCCGGTGTTGGCGGCTCCGGGAGTCGGGCTGGTGAAGTAGCGCCGCTCTGCCGTGAAGGCCCCGGCGGTGATGATCTCCGGAACGAGGAGAAAATCAGGATCATCGGGCGCGGAGTTGAGCCCCTGGAAGCAGATGACGTTTTCACCGAGCTCCAGGAGGTTGATCCTCCCTGTGATCTGTTCGTCGTCAAGGCTGAACGAGAGGCGGTCGGGCCGCTCTGCGGCGGCGCTGGAGTTCCAGCTGACGGCCTCCGGGGCGTTTCTCCTGGAGATCTCGACCCCGTTGAGCCAGGCGACGTAGCCATCGTTGTATTTCATTCGCAGGGTCAGCGAGCTTCCTCCCAGCGGGGACTCGAGGGTGAAGGGAAGCCTGAGATAGACCGAGGAGTTTGCTCCGCGCAGCTGGTCTTCGAGGTCGAGCTCGAAGAGCGGGTGGAAGCTGGTGATTTCGCCTGCGGAAGTTCCTCCGGCCAGGGCGCTGATCTGCTCGGCGCTGAGAGCCTCATCCCACAAGCCAACCTCGTCTATAAGGCCTGAGAAGCGGCCGCCGTCAACGCCGCTGCCGATGAGAACATTGCCCGCGAAGCCCGTATCGATGGCACGTGCTCTCGATGCGCTGGGGGCGGGGCCGCCGGGTCTGCCGGCGTCGAGCTGTCCATCGACGTAGATGTGGAGGTCCAGGGTGTTGGATGCAGTATCATTGGGCAGGACGACCGCAACGTGGTGCCAGCGGCCATCGGCAACGTTGCGGTTGCCGACAAAGTAGCCCCGCTCGATATCGACTCCAATAGCGCCACGCATGCCGTTGGTATTCTCGACCCGGAAGATCCAGTTGTTGCCCGGCCGGCTGGATCCCCACGCCGCTATGACGCCGCCTCGCTGGGTGGTCTTGATCCAGGCGGCGAGGGTGCGGGGCTGTCCGGCGGTGATCCCGTTGTAGCCCCTGACGATGAGCTGGTCCGTCTGTCCATCGAAGCGAAGTGACCTGCCTGAGCCGATCGCCGCCGGTACGTCGTCGTCGAAGAGGGCGCCGGCGACCTCTCCGTGTCGCCCGTTTCCGGATTGGTCGAGGACATCGTCATCGAAGCTCCAATTCGCCACCGGGATGGCCCTGTTGTCCGCCGCAGGCCGCTCGTCGTAGCCCGCATGCGAGCTGCCCTCCTCCCAGGCCGAGTCATCGAAATCCCTGGCGGTCCAGCGGTCGCTGAGAGAATCATCTTCCGGGACCAGGTAGCGTGTCCGATTCCCGGCGTCGATGAGGGCGGCTGTCCCCATTGGAAGCCCGTAGGAGATGTCTTCGCGCTGGCGGGGAAAGAGCGGAGAGTAGGCGTGCTCGACGGTTGCCGCATCCGGGTGGCTGAGGGCGAGGTATTCTCCGCTGGAGGAGAGCTTGAAGTTGGTATGCAGATTCGCCGCGGGGTCCCGGCGGTCCTTTCCCGATGCGAAAAGGACGAGGTAGCCGCCGGCCGGCAGCTCTACGGATGGGAACCGCCACCGGGCGAGGTCTTCGGGGTCATCGCTGAGATACCAGCCGGCGAGGTTGATGGTGATATCTCCCTGGTTGTAGAGCTCGATCCAGTCCTCGAAATCGCCATCCTCATCCGCCAGGCCGTCATCATTGCTGGCGAGAAATTCGCTGATGAGTACCGACTGGGTCCAGGCCGAGGGTGTCAGGGCCAGGACAGGCAGGAGGAAGAGGATGTATTTGAAGAGAGTACCCATTGATTCAGCTTCAATTTTACCGGGCGGGGGTGCGATTTTGCTGCGAAAGCCGTTCCCCGGGATATTTATAGGCTACGGCAGAAATGGCGAGAAACAGCTCATTTCGGCGTTTTCGACCCAGGCTCAAGCCCGAGTATTTAATATTACCTTATCGATCCGCTCAAGGCGACAGGAGAGGTTGGGCCTGGCTGGCTTTGACCCGCAGGATGAAGAACCTCATTGTTCACCCCACAGAGCATCGCGAATGCCTGAGGCGCGTTCGATTCTTTTTTCGATGGCAAAGGAGATGATCTTCTCCTCGGCGAAGAGAAGGACCTTTTTTTTCGCCCTGGTGATGGCCGTATAGAGAAGCTCACGTGAAAGAATGGCTGATGGGTTGCTGGGAAGGACGATGAGGACCCGGTCGAATTCCGAGCCCTGGCTCTTGTGGATGGTCGTGGCATATACCGTTTCATGAGCGGGTAGTCTTGCAGGAGAGAAGCTGCGAATTCCACCTTCGGAATCGGTAAAAGTCGCTCGGAGGGTTTCGTTATCGTTCTTGTCGGTGGTGATCAGGCCGATGTCTCCATTGAAGAGGCGGAGCTGGTAATCGTTCTCGGTAACCATGATGGGGCGTCCTGGGTACCAGTCGCCTGAGCGATCGATCAGACCCTCTTGCTCGAGGGTGATCTCCACGAGCCGATTCAGGTTCCCGACTCCGTGCGGCCCATGGCGGTGAGCGCAGAGGATTCTGAAATCACCGAGCGCTTTGAGTTTTTCTTCAGGATCGGTTTTTTCGATATAGTCCCGGTATCCCTGCAGCACCGGCTCCCTGACCGCCTCGTAAAGATCATCCGGATTCTTGACGGAGCGCAGAGCGAGATCCTTGTGGCTGCCCTGGCCGATGTATTTTACGGCTTCTGCGGCATTTCCATCCCGGTTCATGCGTGAGAGGTTCCCAATGCCGCTGGTTTTATCGAATCGGTAGCTCTTCTTGATTTCGACGAT
>JAKUSY010000521.1 GCA_022451445.1 Planctomycetota bacterium | reverse complement strand
TTTCCTTTCCAGGTTTCGGAATGAATGGCCTGCCTGGCCGCAACAGGCATTAGGCTCCGAGTCCGGCTGTTTTTCAAGACCTGGAGCATTCTGCGCTCGTAGACTTAGCGTTAGGCCTGGACATCTTTTTCCCAATCAGCCAACAGTCCCTTCAGACGCTTGACATCACCCGGGCGCGATCGGCTCAGGTCGTTTTTCTCTCCGATGTCGCTGGCCAGGTCGAAGAGCCACTCGCTGGTTTCGCCTTCTTTTTTGCGAACGTATTTCAGGTCGCCGGAGCGTACGGCTGACCAGGTGCGTTCCCCTCGTTTCCCTCGCCAGAAGAGCGTGCGCGCGAAATCCTTCTTACCTCCGGTGATGTGGTCGACGAGATCGAAGCCGTCGAGCTGTTTCGCGGGAACCCCGGCGCCGGCGAGGTTGAGAATGGAGAGGGTCAGGTCGAAGGTGGCGCAGACCTGGTGGCTGGTGGTGCCGGGGTGAATCCGGCCGGGCCAGCGCATGATAAGCGGTACGCGGATGCCGCCTTCGAGGGTGGTGCTCTTGGCTCCGTTGAGCGGACCCATGTTCGCGGCCTTGGCGAAGCCCCCGTTGTCCGATACGAAAACCACCAGGGTGTTTTTCTCCAGCTTGTGCTTCTTCAACGATTCCAGCACACGGCCGACCTCGCGGTCCAGGTCCTCGAGCATAGCCACGTAGGCCTTCGCATCAGGCTCAGTCCAGTTTGTTTTATCGACAAGCTTCTTTGCGTCGCCCGGGCCCTGGAAAGGAAAGTGGGGGGTCTCGTGGGAGACGTAGAGGAAGAACGGCCTGTTCTTGTTGCGTTCGATGAAGTCGAGCGAAGAATCAGTGATGAGGTGGGTCATGTAACCCTCTTCGTAGACCGGCAGCCTCCCGCGATAGAGCACGTGCAGGTCGCTCAGCTCGCGATGGTTGAAGTAGTGAACGTTGCCGCCCATATAGCCGAAGAACTCATCCCAGCCGTGCTCCAGCGGGTTGAACTGCGGCTCGTAGCCCAGGTGCCATTTGCCGAATACGCCGCAGGCGTAGCCGGGTTGCTTCAGCGCAGAGGGCAATACCGCCTGCTTCGCCGGCAATCCCAGCTGCCGCTTATTAGCCAGTCGAATCGCATCGCTGTAGCGGCCGACGTTGCCCGTGCCGATGGCGCATTCCAGTCCTCCGGCGCGCTGCTGGTAGCGACCGGTCAGGAAGGCCGTGCGTGTAGGGCTGCATTCCGGCCCGTTGGCGTAATGCTGGGTGAACCGTACACCTTCGCGCGCCAGGCGGTCGATCACAGGCGTCTTCGCGCTCGGATGTCCGTAGCAACCCAGGTCGCCGTAGCCGAGATCGTCGGCGAGGATGAAGACGATATTGGGCTGGGCCGCTGGCAGTGGGGAGGCCAGCAGGGCAGAAACGAAAATCGTGAGGAGGGGTTTCATTTTCCGGGTTTCCAGTCTTTGTTCGGCGGCATCATCCGTGCCGAGACCTTTTTACGCCAGTCTCGCAGCATGGCGAGCAGCTCCGCGGCTTTTTTCGGCTCGACCCTGGCCAGGTCATTCTGTTCACCCGGGTCCTTCTCGATGTTGAACAGCTGAACGGTGTTGTTTTCGAAATAATCGAGCAGCTTGTAGGCGCCGGAGCGAATGGCTCCGCCCGGGCTCTGCATGCCGTGGTTGCTGTAGTGCGGGAAGTGCCAGTAAATTGGACCGTGCTCGAGGGGTTGTCCCTTCAGCGCCGGCACCAGGCTGGTCCCATCCATGTGCTGGGCCGGCTCGGCCGGTAGGCCCGCCATCTCGAGAATCGAGGGATAGAAGTCGGTGCTGATGACCGGTTCATTGCAAACCGTTCCTTGTTTGCCCTTGCCCGGCCACTTGATGACCATGGGCACGCGAACGCCTCCCTCGTAGAGCCATCCCTTGGCGCCGCGCAGGGGGAGGTTGGAGGTGGAGTAGGCGGCATCGAGGCGCTTCGGGCTCACGACCCGCTTCGGATTGCCGAAGTTGGCGGCCGACATGCCGCCGTTGTCCGAGAAGAAAATTACGATCGTGTTTTCCTCGAGGCCCAGTGACTCGAGCTTATCGAGAACACGGCCGAGGCTCTCGTCAAGAGCCTCGATCATGGCGGCGAACTGGATATTGTCCTGGTGCTGCTTGATCTTGACCGTGCGGCCGGGCAATACCCGGTAGTCCTTGTGGGAGGGCTGCTTCGCCAGGACGGCCAGCTCGGTTTGCGACAGCGCCCCCGGGTCATCCGGGTTTCCCTCCAGCACAAAGGCCGGCTGCTTCGGCCTCTTTCTTCCAGCCAGCTTCTTACGGTATTTCTCGACCAGGTCCGGTCGGCCCTGGATCGGGTCGTGTACGGCGAAGTGGGAAAGATAGAGGAAGAAGGGGCGTTCCTTATTGCGTTCGATGAAGCCGAGCGCCTCATCTGTCAGACGATCGGTCAGGTAATCGCCCTTTGAATCCTTCAGTCCATCGAGCCGGAAGGGGGCGTGGTAGCCCGCCCGGGGCCAGCCCTTGTTCCACCTGGGGATCTGCACGTCGAACCCCTGCTGCAGGGGGCCCGCCGGATTCTCGCCGAGGTGCCACTTGCCGAAATGCCCGGTGGCGTAGCCGTGCTTTTTCAACGCTTCGGCGAGGGTGAGTTCCTTGAGAGGAAGACGCTGGTGGATTTGAGCGTTGAGGAGCCTCTGGAAGCCGAAGTTCCTTCGTCCCGACAGCCAGTCGGTCAGGTGGAGGCGCGCCGGGTACTTGCCGCTCAGGATGCTGGCGCGGGTGGGCGAGCAGACGTGGCAGGCGGCGTAGGCCTGGCTGAAGCGGACGCCCTGTTTTGCAAGCCGCGCGATGTTTGGCGTTTCGTAA
>JAKUSY010000520.1 GCA_022451445.1 Planctomycetota bacterium | reverse complement strand
CCCCGGATTGTCCGAAACAGATCATGAATACTGAATGCGGGCTGATCGTTTTTGACCTTGACGGCACTCTTGTAGAAACCAGGGACGACCTCGCCTGCAGCGTGCACCATGCCCTTGGCGAATCGGGGCTTCCCCGGCATCCGGTTGAGGTCGTTGTTCAATTTGTGGGAGATGGGGCTCGGAAGCTGGTCGAGCGGTCCGTGGGCCCCGGCAGGAAAGGCGTAATTTACGACGAGGTCCTCGACGCCTTCCTTTCCCACTACATTGAGCATTGCACAGATCGGTGCGCCCTCTACCCCGGGGTGGCCGAGGCCCTTGAAAGCCTGGCTCCTCTTCCTCTCTGTGTCCTGACAAATAAACCCCTGGGTCCCACCGAGAGAATACTCCAGGCCCTGGGGCTCGCTCCTCATTTTCAATCCGTCATTGGCGGGGACAGCGATTTTGGCAGGAAGCCCGACCCGGCCGGACTGCTCCATCTCATCGAGGCCGCTGGGGTGGCGCCCGAAAGCTCTCTGCTCGTTGGTGACACCAGGGTCGATGTGTTGACCGCCCGCGAGGCCTGCTGCTTTTGCGCCGGGGTCCGGTACGGATTTCGCCCTGATGATTTCATGGACTGTCCTCCGGACTATCTCATAGAGAGCATAGAGGATCTTCCAGCTATCCTCGACAGGCTCTCGAATGACGCCGGGGCGGGTTTTCCGCGAAAATAAAATGCATTAGTCAGGGCCGTGCTGGATCGTTAGAATGCCCGTCAGGATATCCGCCTAGGGCGGATCCGAACGGATATGGAGCTCCTCGGAGACCGGAAATACATGGCGACGGCCCAAGCAAAACGGCGCAAAAAAAAGCCCAAGGTCCTGGCTTACATCACCGAATCCTGCACTGGCTGTGCGGGCTCTCCCGTCTGCCAGGCCTATTGTCCGGTAGATGAATGCATGATCCTCGTACAGAACCCGGGAGCCCCCAGCTTCGGGGTCATCGAGGTGGATCCTCTCAAATGCATCGGCTGCCGAAAATGCACCACCAAGGGCCCCGAAGGCACCTTCCTGGAAGGCTGCCCCTGGGATGCTATAGAGATGGTCGACACCGGAGAATACGAAGCCCACAGTGGCGAGCTTCCGTACTGACCTCCGGTTTCCGCCCAGCTATCCTGTAAGGAGTTGGTTAGTGCTTCCGGGCGGTTTTTACTCTCCGTCTATCACTGAAAGGCCCTATTTGGACCTCGGTGCTTAGCTGGTATGATTGCTTTAGAAGGTGCCGGGTGGTATCTTAGCTTTCTTATCGCCTGCCTCCATACAGCCTTGAGCAAATGACTTCGGGCCGCATCAACTCGGCCTTTTCTTTGTTTCAGTGACTGCAGGAGTCTTACAGGTTACAGAAAAATAGGTTTTACATCGGTCAGCGACTTTCGGTGATCGAGTTGATTTCCTTCAGGAATACTCTTCGTGAATACTGCAAAAGATATTTTTCAACGGGCTGAGCAGGCCGCCCGCAAGGGAAACCTCGAATATGCCATCGAGCTTTATATCCAGGGCTTAACGGTCAATCCCAAGGCTTCAGATGAACGCCAGACGCTTCACCGGGTTGAAGCCCAGTTGGTAGAGAACAATGGGGGCAACCCCGCGGGCGGGGTCGGCACGAAATTGAAAGCCGCCGGCAGCCTGGCCAAGATCAAAAAGCTGAAGCTCCAGAGCAAGTGGGATGAGGCTGTCATGGAAATCGCGCACGCCCACAAGTCCCACCCCCCCAACATTTCGCTCCTGTTCGACCTGGCCGAATTTTTGGAAAAGATTGAAGCGAGAGAGAGCGCCATAGCCATCCTCTCAGACCTTACCGATATCGATAAGACCCATATCGAGAGCTATCGAAAACTCGGCGCCCTGTGGAGGGAAGAAGGCGATCCCAGGAAGGCTATCGAGGCCTGGGAAAAACTGAAAATGTATCGACCCGAGGACAAGGATGCCGGCAAGGCGATCCGCGATCTGTCCGCCGCAACGATGGTGGACGCGGTCGAAGAAAAAAAATCGAAAACCGGAGACGACTCCTTCCGCTCAATGCTGAAGAGCGAAGAGGAGTCTGCGGATCTCGAGCAGAAAGCGAAGGTCCTGCGAACGGATGAGGATCGGATTGAGGCCATCCGTTTCAAGAAGGAAGACCTTCGCGGCGAACCGACCAATTCGCGGCTCTGGCGGGAGCTTGGCGGTCTTTACCAGGATCTGGGAAAGTGGAAGCACGCCAAGGCCGCCTATAAAAAAGCTCTCGAGGTCAATCCCCAGGATCTGTTCGCCATCGACCGGCTGGGTTCTCTCCAGGAATCCATGTTCGATGAGCAGATCGCATCTCTGGAGAAAAAACTGCAGGAGCTGGAGGCCGGTGGCGGCCCTGAAGGCGAAATCGACGAAGTCCGGGCTCAGCTCGATGACTCCCAGGCAAAATCAGTCGAGTTCAAAACCGGGGAGTACGAACGGAAGGTGAAGGCCCATCCCACCGATTACGAGCTCAAGCTCATCTATGGAGGCCTGCTCATGCAGGGAGAACAATACGATGAGGCCATCGAACAATTCCAGAAGGCCGTCAAGGATCCCAAGTTCAAGGTCCGGTCCCAGAACAGCATGGGCCAGTGCTTCCAGAAAAAGAACGTTTACGCTATCGCCATGACCCAGTACGAAGAGGCCCTGAAGGGAGTTGCCGATCCCGACAGCGATATCGCCAATGATATTCGGTACAACCTCGCCACCGCGACTGAAGATAACGGTGAATACGGCAAGGCTCTCGAGCACTACCAGGTCATCATGGCCACGGATATCGGCTTTCGGGACGTATCAGAGCGGGTAGACGGTCTGATGCAGAAGAAAAAGATCGGCTAGTGCCCTGTTTTTCAAAAACTGGGCAGCCGGGCTGTCT
>JAKUSY010000052.1 GCA_022451445.1 Planctomycetota bacterium | reverse complement strand
ATCCTTCAATTGCACGCAGACGACCACCTTGCCCTCAGCAGCAAGCGTCTTCGACAGCGCGGCGGAAACTTCTGGACCTGGAGCTCCCCTCGAATACCCAGGAAACACTAAGAAAGCGAGCAAGCAGGCTATAGAAGGCTGGATTGAGTAGTTGCGGCGCATAGTTCCCCATCTTCAAGCGTTCTGCCGGGTACGGCGCGTAGCATGGAGAGACCGGCTGGAGCCAAATCCGTCCGAGCACCCGGCATAACCCGATAATAAGGGTGCGGCGGGCAAAGGCCAATTAGATTCTTCCGCCCGCAGCTCCTCACGCTCTTCGCCTCCCGATGAACTCTCCGAAGGAATCCGCATCGAGGGTATTGACCACGCGCGAGGCCTCGAAGCCGGCCTTGCGGGCGATCCCCACCCCGAAACGAATATCCCCGATTCCCTCCACCGTATGCGCATCGGGGTTGACGCTCGTCAGCAGGCCCAGTTCGCGAGCGCGCGGTCCGTGCCGCCAGTCGAGGTCCAGGCGCCTGGGGTTGGCGTTGACCTCAACCACGACCCCGCCGGCGGAAGCGGCGGTGAGGATTTTCTCCATATCGAGCGCCACCCCATCTCTCCTCAACAGCAGCCTGGTCGTGACGTGGCCGAGCATCGTGGTATAGGGATTGGCGATCGCCCTCAGCACCCGGCTCGTCATCTCCTCGAGCGGCTGGTTAAAACTCGAATGGAGCGAGGCGATCACGAAATCAAAGAGCTCCAGCACCTCATCCTCATAGTCCAGGGATCCATCAGCGAGTATGTCGGACTCGATTCCCTTGAAGATTCGAAAATCCTTCATTGAAGCGTTGAGGCTGTCGATCTCCTCATGCTGCCTCTTCACGTCATCCGGCTTGAGCCCCCCTGCGTAAAAAGCCGACTGGCTGTGATCGGTGACTCCCATATAGCAGAGTCCCCGGGCGTGCGCGGCCTCGGCCATCTCCTCGATGCCCGCCTCCCCATCACTGTAGTCGGTGTGCAGATGCACCAGGCCCCTGATGTCATCCTCCTCGATGAGCTCCGGCAGGCTGGAGTCGGCGGCCAGCTCGATCTCCCCGAAGTTTTCCCTGAGCTCGGCGGCGATGAAGTCCAGCCCCAGGGCGCGATGAATCTCCTCCTCGCTGCCGCACTCGGCGAGCTCATCGCCGCGGAAGAGTCCGTACTCGTTGAGCTTGAGCCCCTGCTTCTTCGCCCGGGCCCGCATCGCCGTATTGTGTTCCTTCGAACCCGTGAAGTGGCAGAGCGCGAAGGGGAATTGCGAATCCTCGACGATCCGGAAATCGACCCCGAGCCCGCCGGGACATCTCAGGCTGGTTTTCGATTCTCCCCTGGCGACGACCTCGGCGCTCCGCGGCCACGAGCAGATATGCTCGACGACCGCCGCCGGGTCGGCGGTAGAGATCACCAGATCGAGGTCCTTCATGACCTCCTTCGCCCTGCGGTAGCTGCCGGCGACCTCCACCCGGTCGACAGCCGTACAGCCGGCTACATAGTCGAGCAATTCCGCCGCGACCTTTTCGCATTCCACCCTGAGGAACATGCCGGAGACCGACTCCATGTAATCGATCCCCTGCAGGATCTTAGCTTCCGACTTCGCGCCAAAGCCCTTGAAGCCGGCCAGCCGGCCCTCCCTGCAGGCCTCCGCCAGGACCTCGATATCTTCGATCCCCATCTCTTTCCAGATCACGCGTATCTTCTTCGGGCCCAGGCCCGCTATGGAGAGCATGTCCCGGACCCCTTCGGGTATCGCCTCCAACAGCTCATCGAGGCGCCCGGTGCTGCCGGTGGTCAACAGGTCGGCTATCACCGCGGCGATCGACTCGCCGATTCCCTTCACCGAGGTCAGCTCCCGGGCCTCAACAAGCTGCGAAAGATCGCCTGAGAGGCCCTCGAGCGCCCTTGCCCCGCTGCGAAACGACCGCGACCGAAAAGGATTATCGGACTCGAGATCGAGCAAATCGGCCATGAAATTGAGAATCTTGACGACCTCGGTCCGATCCAAGGAACAAACTCCGCTCAAAGAAAAAAAAGACCCTGATGACGTTCATTTGCCAACCGGTCATGTGTCGATATAATACCGGGTTTTCACCTCCTGTTGACAGGGGGTAAAACCGCCTCGCGAGCATGACGATATGGCCGAAACCAAAAAACTCAAACCCATCGAAGGTATCCGCAACATCGCGGTGATAGCCCATGTCGACCACGGGAAAACGACCCTGGTAGACAAGCTTCTCAAGGCGACAGACTCCCTGCCGACCCACCAGGATCTCGGGGAGTGCATCCTTGACTCTAACGATCTCGAGCGGGAGAGAGGAATCACGATCCTCGCCAAGAACATCTCCCTGCCCTACAAGGGAGTGAAGATCAACCTGATCGACACTCCGGGGCACGCCGATTTCGGCGGGGAGGTCGAGCGCGTTCTGCAGATGGCGGATGGAGTGCTTCTCCTCGTCGACGCGGCCGAGGGTCCCATGCCGCAAACCCGCTTCGTGCTGAAGAAGGCATTTGGCCATCGACTGAGGCCGCTGGTCGTCATCAACAAGATCGACCGCCCCGACAGCCGCCTCAACGAGGTTGTCGATGAAATCGGCGAGCTCTTCCTCGAGCTGTCCGAAGAGCTCGAGCTTGACACCGTGGCTGACTTTGGAGGCCACGATGTCCTCGACTTCCCGATCATCTATTCCTCGGCAACCGGGGGATACGCACGCCTCAGCCCCGAAGACGACAACGACAACGTGACCCCCCTGCTCGATATGATGATCGATCAGATCCCTCCGCCGAACGTCGAGCAGGACTCGCCGCTCCAGCTCCAGATAACGACCCTTGACTACAACGACTACGTCGGCCGTATCGGCATCGGCCGGGTAACCAAGGGATCGATCGAGACCGGCGACAAGATCCTGGTCTGCGGCCGGGAAGAAACGAGGAAGGAAACCGTTACCGATCTCTTCATCTTCGACAAGCTCGGCAGGACGCCGATCAACAAGGTTACAGCCGGCGACATCTGCGCGGTCACCGGCATCGGCAATGTCGAAATTGGAGACACCATCACCGACCCTGAGGCGCCGGACCCGCTTCCGCTTATCGACATCGACCGCCCCACCATCTCGATGGTATTCCAGGTCAATGACAGTCCCTTCGCCGGCCAGGAAGGGAAATTCGTAACCAGCCGTCAGCTTCGCGACCGACTCTATAAGGAGCTCGAATCAAACGTGGCCCTGCGCGTCGAGAACCTGCCCACATCGGGCTCTTTCGAGGTGTCGGGAAGAGGGACCCTCCACCTCGGCATCCTCATAGAGAACATGAGACGAGAGAACTACGAGTTCCAGGTGGGCAAGCCACGCCCCATCTTCATCGAGGAGAACGGCAAGAGGAAGGAGCCCATGGAGCTGCTTCATGTCCAGACGCCTGAAGAAAGCGCGGGCAAGGTGATCGAGCTCGCGGGCTCCAGAAAAGGCGAGATGGCCAGGTACGAGCTCCAGGGAGAGAGAATCCTCATGCAGTTCAAGATTCCAGCCCGCGGACTGATCGGGATGGGCTCCCGCCTGATGAGCCTGACCGCGGGAGAGGCGATCATCTGCCACAACTTCGATGGTTACGAGGCGCACAAGGGAAACATTCCCAGACGTTCAACGGGGGTCATGGTCTCGAGCGAGAGGGGAAAAGCCGTTGGCTACGCATTGTTCAATCTGAAAGACCGCGGGCCCATGTTCGTGGCCCCGGGGGAGCCCATCTACGAAGGAATGATCGTCGGGGAGCACTGCAAGGACGACGACATCACGGTCAATCTCTGCCGTGAGAAAAAGATGACGAATGTCCGGGCCGCCGGAAGCGACAAGAACATCCTGCTGAGTCCTCCCCGGGTGATGTCGATCGAGGAAGCCCTCGAGTATATTGAAGAGGATGAGCTGCTGGAGATCACCCCCGGGAATTACAGGTTGAGAAAGCGTGTCCTGAACGCAAAGCTCCGGCGCAAGGACAAGCGAGACTGAGCAGAGACTCTCACCGGGGCGGCTTCGCGCAGGAGATCCCGCGATGAGTTTTGAGGTCTGGAAACCCGAGCTGCCCGGCTTCGGCGTGAGCGCGTGGCTGGCTCCCTGCCTGGCCCTGTGCCTCCTGGGCAGCGGACTGCTGGCCGGCTGGCTCAAGCTGCGCCGGAGCGTGAGAACGGGAGACACCCGCAAGCTCTTCCATTTCTCGGTATTCTTTCTCGCCACGGCGCTCTACGCCACCCTCGGACCGCCGGGAGTCAACCTGCTGGGCGGTCTCGCGGCAATCTATATCGGCTATTGCCTGCTGAGGGGCGATGGCAACCCGCTCTACGAGGCCATGGCCCGGGAATCCGACCGACCGCGAAGGTCCCTTCACATACTGGTCCCCTTCCTGGCAACCGCCGCCGGCGGCATCTGCTCCATCTCATTGTTCGCGGACCATGCCGTTTTCGGTTTCGCCGTCTGTGGACTCGCGGATGCGGTCGCTGAGCCGATCGGTATCCGCCTGGGGAAGCACAAGTACAGGACCTGGAACCTGCCCGGCTGCGAGCGCTCCCATCGCTCGCTCGAAGGCAGCCTGGCGGTTTTTTTCGTCTCTTTCGCCGCCGCGATCCTCGTTCAATGCGTCATGGCAGGCCCCCTGTCGGCACCGTCGCTCAGCGCCAGCCTGGCTCCGGCCGCCGCCATCGCCGCCATCGCCACTTTAGTGGAAGCGCTGTCACCCCACGGGACTGACAACTTCACCCTGCAGGTGGCCGTTTCAGGGGCGGCCTTCGCCTGGGAGGGTCTGCTCCCACTGATGTCGGCTTGAACAAAACCCGCGAAGCCGCCCCGGATGTGAGGAGGGCCGCGAGGTAAGGACTTTGTCAGTCCCTTCCGCACGGCCCTTTGTATGGAGGGCTCCAATTAAGGAGAAACGTAGGGTGTTGGGTTTTGGGTCTCTGCACTGATAAGTGCAATTGCCATACCATTCGAAGAAACCGGCCCGGGTTGTCATAAGTCCTTATTTCCAAAGGGAGGATCTGACCGGGCAGAAAAGTCTTTCTGCCAAGTGCCAGATTATCTGACACTTTTGCGCCTTCAAGCTGACACTGAGGGAAAAGCCTAAAAAACCCTGCCGAAGACCGCCTTCAGGTAGCTTGATTCCGGACAGTGAGAGGAAACGGGGTGGTCCGAGGCGGCCCCGTCATGATGAAAGATGCGAAAGTCCCGCCCCGAAAGCTCAGCCGCATGCTGGAGAATCCGCAGGAAGTGCTCCTGGGAGACCAGGCCTGAACAGGAGCAGGTCAGGAGAATGCCCCCGGGAGCGATCGCCTGCATCGCCAGCTTATTGACATCGAGATAACGGCGCTCAGCTTCTTCAAACCGATCCCGCTCTCTCGCCCATTTTGGCGGATCGATGATGATCACCTCGAATGGCTCAACCGCATGCCTCTGTCGCTTCAGGTAGTGGAAGATGTCCTCATGCACCCACTCGATGCTGGCTCGATTGAGCTTCTCATTGCGCTTGGCCAGGGCGAGGGCTTCCTCATCGAGATCCACCCCCACCACCCGGCCGGCCTTGCCAAGCGTCCGGGCGGCGATGGACATGGCCCCGGTATAGCAGCACCCATCGAGCACCTTCTTTCCCCGCACCATGGTGGCCAGACGAGCCCTGTTTTCACGCTGATCGAGAAAAAAGCCCGTCTTATGACCTGCGGGGCTTACGAGCAGCCGCATCTTGCCCTCGACGATTTCGGTCTCCAGCTCCTCTCCGGCCGGAGGAGGCACGTACTCCGGTATGCCCTCACGGCGAGCGGCCACGCTGGCTGGCTTGATCACCTGTCGATGGCCCGGAAACATCTCCTCGAGGATCGCCGCGAGCTCCTCCCTGCGCCGGTAGAAGGCGTAGCTGTAGGGTTGCACGACGAGCAGGTCGTTGTATTTATCGATCACCAGCCCGCTCAGGCCGTCTCCCTCTCCGTGGACCACCCGCCAGGAATCGGTCACCCTGTCAAGCCGAAGGGTCTCGAGACGCAGGGCCTGGGCCACCCGCAGCCTCTCGCGAAGAAAATCGGCATCGAGCTCCCGCCCGGCATCCGGAGTCATGATCCGTACGGCGATCTGGGATCGACCATGGTAGAAACCTCGCCCGACAGGTTCTCCATCGGAGGCCAGGACGGCCACCTCGTCCCCATCCGAAAGGCCCGCTGGAAAGAACTTGAACAGGCGCCGGAAGATCCAGGGGTGCGCTGTGAGAGTTTTCTTTGCTTTCAGTTCCAGCGTAGGAACTGTATAGGACGGCGGGTTAGAATGTTCGCGGGCCGTCCCGGGGGAGGCACCTTCGGGTGTTTCACTCATGGCCTCGAAGGAAAACCCAAATCGTCTTTTATTTCCATATCAAATCCGCAGGCCAAAAGCGCCTGGGCGGCCGCTACAGTGTCCCTATCCGAGAAAAAGCTCATCCAGACCTCCCCCCGCCTCGGCGAAACCAGGCATCTTCTGGTGAATTACGACGAGATCGCTCTCAAGGGCGGCAACCGCAGGTATTTCGAAAACCGCCTGCGGAAAAACATCCGGGCCGCGATCAAGGACCTCGGGGGCTCGCATATACAGCCGCGCTTCGGACGATTTCTCCTCAGGCTTGCCGGCGAGACCTCCCTCGACAAGGTCTGCCAGCGGCTCTCGCGGGTGCCTGGAATAGCCGTCTATTCACCCTGCCTGTCGACCTCCGCGGACCTCGACAGCGTGAAGACCGCCATGGACTCGATCCTCGAGCCGCTGCTCGAAAAGGGCGAGGAGCCGGAACATTTCGCGATCGTTTCCCGGCGGGCCAACAAGGAGCTGCCCTTCACCTCCACGGAGGCCAACGAAATCATCGGGGCGCACGTCCAGCGAAAGACCGGCTGGAAGGTGCGCCTGAAAAACCCGCAGCTTCCCCTCTATCTCTTCTTCGTCAACAACGACTGTTTCCTGGCCCTCGACAGGCTGCCGGGGCCCGGCGGGTTGCCGACGGGAACGACGGGAAGGGTCGTCTGCCTGCTCTCAGGCGGCATCGACTCACCCGTTTCCTCCGCGAGAATCCTGAAGCGGGGAGCGGAGGTCATCTTCATTCACTTCCACAGCCACCCGCATACCAGCCTGGCGAGCCAGGACAAGGTCCGGGAACTGGCCGAACGGATCCTGCCGCCCGGCTGCAGCGCGAGGCTCTACATGGTCCCCTTTGCCGCCACCCAGAATCGCATCATCACGGAATGCCCATCCCGGCTCCGGGTCATCCTCTACCGTCGCTACATGGTAAGAGCGGCGGAGGCCATCGCCCGAAAGGAGGACGCCCACGCCCTGGTCACCGGGGACAGCCTCGGGCAGGTCGCCAGCCAGACTCTCGAGAACCTGCGCACCATCGACAGCGTTTCCAGCCTGCCGATTCTCAGGCCCCTCGTCGGCATGCACAAAGCGGAGATCATCAATGACGCGAAGCTGCTGGGCAGCTTCGCGACCTCTATCGAGCCGCACGACGACTGCTGCTCCTACCTGATGCCGCCGAGGCCCGCCACGAGATCCACTCCCCGGCAGCTGGAGGCCGCCGAGGAGTCTCTCGACACCGAGGGCGAGGTGCGCAAGCTGGTCGAGGCCTCCGATGTGGAGATCCTGCGCGGACGTCTCGACTGAATCCCCCTCGATTTTCATGCCCCGGGGGGTGGAAGCCGGGGGACGGTTTCTGTAAAACAACGACGTTCAATACAGGTCGAATAAGGGAGCCGGGATCATGTCCAGGATTGGCGTATTGCTTGCCGAGGGGTTTGAGGAAATCGAAGCGGTCACGATCATCGACGTTCTGCGGCGGGCAGGGCTGGAGGTTACCATTCTCGGAGTCGGCGGCGCGAAGATCGGCGGAGCTCACGGACTCCAGGTAGAGGCGGACCAGATCCTCGAGGAAGACCCGGGCTCGGACTGGAGCGCCCTCGTGCTGCCCGGAGGCCTGCCCGGCGCGACCAACCTGCGAGACAATCCAATTGTGCTGGAGCTGATCCGCTCGACGCATGCCGCGGGTGGAAAGCTGGCGGCCATCTGCGCCGCTCCGATCGTTCTCGGCAGCGCCGGGGTGTTGGAGGGACGCCGGGCCACCTGCTACCCGGGCTTCGAGGAAGGCCTCACGGGGGCCGAATGTTCCGAGGACAGGGTCGTCGTCGATGGCGACATCACGACCAGCCGCGGGCCCGGCACCTCGCTGGACTTCGCGCTCTGCCTGGTCTCGCAGTTCAAAGACCAGGAGACCGCGGACGCTCTTCGTGAGGGCATGCTCATCAACGCCTGAATCCGGCCGGTTTTCCAAGCCCATCGAGCGACCCCTACCCGAGCCGCCCAGGCACCTAACAGGTCGCTACCAGACGCAGTCCAACCGAAGGTAATCAAGGTCAGGCCGCAGGCGGCTGGTACATTCGATGTATGGGCGACCCTGGCGGCGTCCAGACCTGAAATAACCGAAGCTCGGCTCCGGGACATTCGAGATCAGCAAGCTGCTCTCGATCGCTCCGGGACGTGGCTTCCGACTGTATCGAGGTTTTCATGCGAGCTTCCTCCCCGCTGCGCGGTCTTTCCATCCCGCTCATCGCCATTTCCTGCCTGGCAGGATGCGGGACGATCCCCTCGTACCCGCTACGCGCCTCCTGGACACAGAAGGATGTGGTGGTGGCCTCCATCAGCCTCTCGAGAAAACTCGATGTCGAGGAATACAGGAGGATCGCGACGGCGGAGGCTCTGAAGTTCTTCAGCGCGCCCTCACCCTCCAATCACCCGGTGTATGAAGTCTCCTGCGATTTTTTCGTGAAGGGAAAAGCCGGCGGCATACCCGAGCGCGTGGCCCGGGTGAGGGTCTCCACCCCGCTGCCCGGCTGCGAAGACCAGGGGAGGCTGAAGCGCTCCCTCAAATCCAATACCTACATCTATTATTGAGCCGGACCGAACCGCCAACCATGTCTTCCAGAATCACAGCTCCCCTCCTTCCCGTGGCCGCCCTGGCCAGGCTTGCCGCCGTCATCTCCATCTGCATGGCGTTCTGCGGCTGCAGCCTTGCCTACAAGAACAGCCTCAGGCGGGATGGATTCGTCGTCTACACCAACGATGGTCCTGAATTTCTCCAGAGAACCGGTGTTCGGATCGAAAGAATCTACACCTGTCTCTCAGAGGTCTTCGAAATACCCAGGCCCTTTCCATGGACGACCCGTATCTTCCTCGATGGCCAGGCAGATGGACTCTTCGACTATTCCTACAACCCCGATCTCCTCGGCTACTACGTACCCTTCCTGCAGATGATCCGGATCGACAGCCGGGCCGCGGCATCCAACCTGGTTTCCGACCTTGACCAGGTCCTCCTGCACGAGATCGTCCATCACTTTCTCGTCAGCGAATTGCCGGGCATTTCAGGCAAGTGCTGGCTGAACGAGGGCCTCGCCGGAAACCTGGAGGTTGGTATCATCGACGAGAAACGAGCGGAATTTCCCCTGCTGAACCCTGTCCTCTTGAAGATCGCCCGGAGGGAATTAGCCGGAAATAAAGACAGGAACCTGCTGAGGGACCTGCTGCGAAGCGACTGGAAAAGGTTTCACGACGAAAAGACCCGGGAGAAGAACTACGCGCTCTCCTGGGCCATCGTCTACCACCTGCTGGAGGCGGAGCTCCCAGCCGAATTGCCTCTCAAGGCCAGGATCAACAGGATCCACGCCATGGACGAGGAGACAATCACCGCCCTGGAGAGCCGGTGGAGAAACAACATCCTGAAGCTGGATGTTGTCGAAAAACTGGGCGAGTTGGCCCGTGAAAGCGCTCCCGGGAAAAGACTGACCGCGCTCTGGGCAATCCATGAGCTCGGTAAAAGCAGGGGATTCAATGTCCGCCACTCCCTGGCAACCCTGGCGAAGCTCTTTGACGATGAAGCATCGGAGCTCCGGGAGGCGGCCTATGTCGCTTTCCTCGAGCTGCTCTCCAACAACCCCCAGATGCCCTTCCTCGATCCTGAGAAAACAGGGGCGGCCCTCGCCAGGCTCCAGTCGGTTATCGCCGATCGCGGAGCGAACCCGCGACTGAGAGCGCGCCTGGTCGAGAACCTCGACCATCACCGCACGCTGAAAAAAGACTGGATCCCCCTGCTGATCGAGACGCTGGAAGACTCCCGCCCCATGGTACGGGCCGCTGCCGCCGGAACTCTCTCGAAAATGGCCGCCAAGCCGACCATCGTCAGCCCGCTCTTCTGGACCAACGCCTCCATCGAGGAGAGGAGCGTCGAGGTCGGTGAATGGAAGAGGTGGCTGGCGGCCCGCGGGTCCCGCTGAACAGGGCGACTCGCCGGTGCGGGAAGGCTGCCGGTCAGTCCGTCACGGGCGCGGCATCCTCCAGGCGCCAGAGCACCAGGCCGCTCCACAGCTTGGGATAGAAGTAGGTGGTCTTATGGGGGAAGACCTCGGCACCATCGATGACCGCCTGGAACTCGCTCCTGCCCACCGGGCGCATGCGGAAGAGGAGGTCTCCCTTGCCTTCCCGCAAGGCGTCATCCTCGCCGGTACCCTCCTTGTAGAAGAACACCTCCGGGTCATCACCGGCAAAGGGAGCGAGCCAGGAGCCTATGATCTCATCCTGCACCAGCCCATAGCTCGTAGCGGCCGCCCCCTGCTTGCCGGCGAGCGCCTCAGCTCCAAGCCGGTAGTTCCTGGCCTCCCCGGCCGTCTCCACCCTGATCTCCCAATCATCATCACCGGCGGGCTCGAGCCTCGCATCAAGAAGCTCCAGGGCTGAGGGGACCTCAGCCGGGTCGAGCAGCTTGAGAAGGCGATGGGTCGCGAGAATCGACACGCCCTCGCTCCTGAGGTTGGCGAAGGTCATCATCTTCCAGTCGGAGCCGGGCACCTGCCGTCCGCTCTCGGCAAGAGCCGCGCGATAGAGCAGAGCGGTGGTATAGCGATGATGGCCATCGGCGATGATCGGCCGCTGCTCACCCATGAGCTCCGTCAGCCGCAGGGCTGTGGCCGGGTTCCGCACCGGGTACAGACCATGCACCTCCCCCGGGGAAGCCTCGACCTCGATGACAGGCTCGCCGGTGGCCGCATCTTCGAGCAGGGAGTCGAGCTCTCCGGAGTCGTCATTGTAGAGAAGTATGATGCTCTCGAGATTGCAGCGGGTCGCCTCCAGCAGGCTCTGGCGGTCCGCTACGATCTTCGGAAAGGTCTGTTCGTGAGGCTGGACAATCCGCTCCTGGAATTCGTAGAGCCTTCCGAGCGCGACGAGGGAGACCATCCTCGCCTGCAGCTCGGTTCCCGGAACGGTATAGTCCACCGTGCAGACGTAAAAAACAGGGCTGTCTTCGTAGACCAGGATGCCGGATTCGATCCAGCTCTCGAGCAATAGAGCCCGGTCCTCGTACGAAGGAGTCTCCCCGGGCTTGTCACCGAGCGTCAGCCGGACAATATTGCAGGCAGACGCATCGAGAAGAACCTGGTGGGCTTCCGGCGAGAGGACGTCGTAGGGCGGCGCGGTCACCACGGCAGCGGCTTCACCACCCTCTTGGGCAATCTTGTCGAAGTCGAACCTCAAACCTCTGAGGGGGGCGATGTCCATGGAGCAAGTCTCTGGTTTCTGTGAACCACCGGCCTTTGCCGGGCGGCCCCAATCCTATTTATCAGC
>JAKUSY010000519.1 GCA_022451445.1 Planctomycetota bacterium | reverse complement strand
CCCATGGAGACCCAGGTAAAGCTGCTCCGGGTCCTCGAAGATGGGCAGATCACCCGGGTCGGCTCGAACAAGCCCATCAAGGTCGACGTGCGTCTCATCTCGGCTACCAACCGTGATATCGAGAGCCTGATCGAGGAGGGCAAGTTCCGCGAGGATCTCTACTATCGCCTCAAGGTCGTCACCGTTCACCTGCCGCCCCTGCGGGAGCGCCGGCAGGACATTCCCTTGCTGTTGAATCACTTCATCGGACAGTTCTCGCGTGCCTACAAGAAGCCGGTGCGTGAGATCGAGCGCGAGGCCGTCAACATCCTCAGTTCCTATGGCTGGCCTGGGAATGTGCGTGAGCTCAAGCACGTGGTGGAGAACATGGTGGTCGTTTCGGGCGGACCGGTTCTGACTGTCGAGAACCTGCCCGAGAGCATTCACCAGGGCCAGCGGAAGTCTCCTACCGAGGTGCAGTCCCTTGTCGGCGTGCCCCTCAAGGAGGTAGAGAAGATCCTGATAGAGGGAACTCTCGAGCAGGTCGACGGCAACCGCCAGGAGGCGGCCAGGATGCTCGGCATCGGGGAGCGGACGATGTACCGCAAGCTCAAGGAGTACGGATTGAGCTGATGCGGCTGACGTTGTCCCTCGAACTCGTTCTGCCAGCGTGGCAAGCCGGGTAGAGATGATTACTGCCACTTTGGCAGAAGCGAGTGTCTTTCAGGTGGGAAGAGCACGGCCGAATAAGTTGTAACCTATTGAAAATAAGATATTTAAAGATAAACCTCCAGTGGTTGGGAACGCTATTTGCATTTCTATTCGGTGAAGAGTTCCCGTGTTCTTTCTTTGCCGATAGGTTGAGGAACCTGGCGAACCGAGTGCGCGGCTGAAGCAGTTCATTAAACGAAACAGAATTAAAAGAGTCTGAGACTCGAGGGGGCTTCAATGTCCAAAATCATAGGCATCGATCTGGGAACCACGAATTCAGTCGTGGCGGTAATGGAAGGCGAAGAACCTGTCGTCATCGCCAACGCGGACGGAAACAGGGTTACGCCGAGCGTCGTGGCGTTTACCGACAAGGGGCGCCTGGTGGGCATGCCGGCGAAACGCCAGGCCGTCACCAATCCCACGCGTACGATTTTTTCCATCAAGCGTTTCATGGGACGTCGCCATGCTGAGGTCTCCAGCGAAGAAAAGATGGTGCCCTATGCGATCAGCGGGGCCGATGACGAGCTGGTCAAGGTCGAGATCGATGGCAAGAGCTACACGCCGCCGGAGCTCTCCGCCATCGTACTCCAGAATCTCAAGGAAACCGCCGAGAGCTATCTCGGTGAGAAGGTCGAGAAGGCCGTTATCACGGTGCCGGCCTATTTCAACGATTCCCAGCGCCAGGCCACCAAGGATGCCGGCAAGATTGCCGGCCTCGAGGTCGAGCGGATCATCAACGAGCCGACCGCGGCGGCGCTCGCTTACGGGCTCAAGGGCAAGAAGTCCGGCGAGAAGGTCGCTGTCTTCGATCTTGGCGGCGGCACCTTCGACATCTCGATTCTCGAGGTGGACGAGGGCTTCTTCAAGGTGCTCTCCACCAATGGCGACACCCATCTCGGCGGCGATGATTTCGACCAGGTGCTCATTGACTACATCGCCGATGAGTTCCAGAAAGAGCAGGGGATCAACCTTCGCGGTGACGACATGGCTCTGCAGCGTCTCAAGGAGGCGTCGGAAAAGGCCAAGTGCGAGCTCTCCACCAATCCCGCCACCGATGTGAACCTTCCCTTCATCACGGCTGACCAGAGCGGTCCGAAACATCTCCAGATGGAGATCACCCAGGCGCTCTTCGAGCAGCTCATCGAGCCTCTGGTCGATCGTCTGCGCAAGCCCTGCACCAAGGCTCTCGAGGACGCGGGCTTCACGCCTGAGCAGGTCGACGAGATCGTTCTGGTGGGAGGCTCGACGCGCATTCCCGCCGTTCAGAAGGTGGTCGAGGAGATCTTCAAGAAAGAGGTCAACCGCTCGGTGAATCCCGACGAGGTTGTCGCCCTGGGCGCGGCTATCCAGGGGGGAATCCTGCAGGGAGACGAGAACCTCAAGGACGTGCTCCTGCTCGACGTCACTCCGCTCTCGCTGGGAATCGAGACCCTTGGGGGAGTCATGTCGAAGCTCATAGAGCGCAATACGACCATTCCCACGACCAAGAAGGAGGTCTACTCGACGGCGGCCGACAGCCAGCCGGCGGTGGACATCAAGGTCTTCCAGGGCGAGCGCGAGCTCTGCAAGGACAATCGCCTCCTCGGCAGCTTCGTTCTCGATGGAATTCCGCCGGCGCCCCGGGGAGTTCCCCAGATCGAGGTTTCCTTCGATATCGATGCCAACGGCATTCTCAACGTTTCGGCCAAGGATCTCGGCAGCGGCAAGGAGCAGAAGATTCGGATCGAATCTTCCAGCGGTCTCGAAAAGGATGAGGTCGAGAAGATGCGCGCGGACGCCGAAGAACACGCCGAGGATGATCGCCAGGCCCGCGAGGTGATCGACCTGAAGAACCAGGTCGACAGCCTTGTCCACCAGAGAGAGAAGCTTCTCGAAGAGAACAAGGACAAGCTCTCCGAGGAGGATCGGACCGGTCTTCAGAACGCGCTCGACGAGCTTAAGTCCGCCAGGGATGCCGAAAACATCGAGGGCATGAAGAGCAGCATGGAGGAGGTCGAGAAGCTCGCCAGCGCGCTTGGCGAGAAGCTCTACAAGGATGCCGCCTCCGCGGCCCAGGACGATGGGGGGACGGCTGATCCCTCCGCCGGGCCTTCGGACGATGGCGGACAGGACGAGGACATCATCGACGCCGATTTCGAGGGGAAGGACGAGGAGACCGGTAAGGCCGAATCAAAAGACGAGGAGAGCGATAAGGCCGAATCAAAAGACGAGGAGAGC
>JAKUSY010000518.1 GCA_022451445.1 Planctomycetota bacterium | reverse complement strand
TCACCCATATCTACCATAAGTTCTACGGCAGTCCGGAGGTCGACCAGGGTGCCGGGAAGGTTGTCGGGGTGAAGATCTCTCCGGATGGACTGGTGGCGGAGCTGGAGCTGGAAGACCTGGTCGAGGGTCACGTCTACGAGTTCGACCTGTCCGGGATGAAGTCAGCCGCGGGCAGGCCCCTGGTGCATACTCGCGCCTACTATACTGTCAACGAGATCCCGAAGCCCTGAGCCCTATTTCAGCTCCTGCAGGAATGTGAGCAGGTCCCGGATCTCCTGGTCATTGAGCGGCCCCAGCAGGCCTGGCGGCATCAGGGACGTTTTCTGCTCGCGCAGGTCCCTGACCTCCTTCTTCGGGATCCTGTGGATCTTGTTTTTGATGTCGGTGATGGTGACATGGGTGTCAGAGTTCTCGGTGAGGAAGCCGGTGAGTATCTGTCCTTTCGAAGTGACCACCGTGGTGCCGCGGAAGCGTTCGGCGACGAGCTTCGAGGGGAAGGCGATCGAATCGGCGAGCTCTTCACGGTTGAGCCGCTGAGTGACACCGACCAGCGGGGGTCCGAAGATGGTTGTCTCCTTATTCTTGATGCCGCCGTGGCAGGCGAAGCAGCCGGTCTTGAGATAGGCGAGCCGTCCGTTCGTCGCGTTTCCCTCGATCTTCTTCGTGCCGGCTATCAGGGCGCGGACCTGCTCGGCCGACTTCAGGTTCTGTTTAGGCAGAGTGATTGGCACGAAAGGTTCGTTGAATTTATCGTGGTACCAGGCCTGCCAGAACTCCATCGCGGCGATGGAGTTGGTGAGGGAGACTCCCTTGCCTGGAAGGAAGCGGGTGAAGAGATTTGTTACGTTGGAGGTGGGGCCGCTGACATCGAGGGGTGGCCGCCAGCTGCCGCCTCCGGAGGAGCCCTGCGTTTTCCAGTCGGCGGGGGGACTCCGGGTGGCCAGCCAGGTCTCGTCGGTGGCGATCATGCCCAGGGGGCCGCCTGAAGAATCCGAAAGTTCGAGCACGGCCATGAGACCGCCCGGGCCGCCCTGGTTGGCGCATTCAACGGCGAACAGGTTCTCGCCCTTTTTGAGCGATTGCCGGGTCTCAATCCGGTTCACCTTTCCCCAGTCTGAGCCGCTGGCGATCTTTTTGCCGTTGAGCCAGGCGGTGAAGACGTTGTCGCAGGTGATGTGGAGTACCGCCTTCGGGGGTATCGCGTCGAGATGGAACTTCTTCGCGAACCAGGCGCGTTCGTTGTCCTGTTTCGTGGAGGTCCAGATGCACTTAGGTACGGTTCCGCGGCCTGGTGGAGTCTTTCCGGTTAGAGCGACAAGCAGACCGCCGAAAGAATTCGCCCGGTTCGGGTCGCGGTTCATGGTTTGGAGGATCCGGTGGTAGACGGCCCATTCGCCGGTGCGCGGGTAGTCTCTGATGGTGTTGACGACGGCGGCGTACTTGTCGATGGTTTTTCCATCGCGGGAGATCCTGTTTGCGCAGCTTTCGGCCAGGGCGAGGTTCTTTCGGCTGAAGAGTCCCGTGATGAAGATGCCCTCTTTCCCGGCGGGAAGGGGCTGGGAGCAGAGCGCGGCAAGCAGCGCGTCTTTCTTTCCCGGGTCAGTGGCGGCCTTGTATTTCTCCAGCAGGAGTTTGCCAATCGAGGGGTGGCTGGCCTGCTTGAGCAGTTCGAGTACTCGGTTGCGGCCCGCCTCATCTTTGGCATCGTTGTAGAGCCGGACCAGGATCGGCCCGGCCTGCGATGAATTCCTGATGGAGCTCATGATGAGCCCTGAGAGCTGGCTGCCGGGTACGACCCGGTCGGCGAGGCCGCCAAGGCCATCTGCATGGTGCTGGGCGATCCGGTTCAGCGCGGTGCCCCAGAATCCCTTGAACTGGCGGCCCTTGCCCTGGAATTGCGAGAACCAGCCCTTCTGGGTCGTCGCCAGCCAGCTGGCGAAGCGGGCGGATTCCTGTTCGTTCCAGCCCGATGGGATGTTGGCCATCATCCGGGCGAGGTGGAACTGGGCGATCGGGTCTTTCTCCGTTTCGAGCATGGCCAGGAGCGGCGCGAAGGCCGCGGGCTCCCGGTAGGCGCTCAGGATCCTCGCCTGTTCCCACCTGATCTCGGCGTCGGCATCGGGATAGCCGGTGAGCAGGTAGCGGGAGACCTTGGCGACGAGCTCCTTCTTCGCGGAGACCTGCATTTGAAACAGTCCCAGGATCCTGAGGAAATCGAGGCGATCTTCCTTCTTGGATGGCGGCTTCCCGAGCATTCTTTCAACTACCTCCTGGATGTGGGCTGCATCGGGAGGTTCACGCCGGATGTTTCCAGCCGTCAGCGCACGCATCCAGACCCTTTGAGATGGGTGGTGAATGGCTTCGTGGAGGAACTCCGCCGTGGGACGATGGGCGAGAGCGGTCATGGCCGCGTAGCGCACGAACCTGTCGGCGTCATCGAGGCGCGCGATGAGCTTGCCGGTGGCCGCCTCGGAGCCGAAGCGCGACAGGGCTTCCGCGGCCCGGCGACGGACAAAGGGGTCGTTGTCGTCGAGCAGCTTCAGGACCATGGGGATTTCTTTCGAGTCGCCGCGGATACCGATCAGCCAGGCGGCCTGCGCCCGGATCTCGGTGGCGCCATCGGAGGCCAGGCTGTTGATGAAGCCGGCGGGGAGCTTCTTGAAGCCCGGAGCGAGGAGGCGGATGGCCCTGAGCCGCTGGCGCGTCTTGCGTCCCTTCTCGAGGGCGGCGGTGCGCAGCTTGTCGTCGAGGCCGGCTCCGATCTTCTTCCTGGCGGCCTCTTCCCGCTGGCGGCACCATTCGGACATCGGCTGCGGCAGGGCGAGGAGCGCGTCGAGGCTGGCGGCGGCCGCTCCGGGCGGCGGCGAAATGGCCGGAATGACCGGTTTGGCGGCGGGATCGTAGAAAAT
>JAKUSY010000517.1 GCA_022451445.1 Planctomycetota bacterium | reverse complement strand
CCGTAACTGGAAATCCAGTCGCGCCCCATGTCATCGACCATGATGAAGATGATGTTGGGTTTCACGTCGGCAGCCTGTGCAGTCGAGGACACCCAGCAGCAGAAGAGCGCCGCGAAAACCAGTGAAACAACCTGATAAACCCGCATCGAAAAACTCCTTAATCTCTTATTCCAGACAGCAATATATTGCATCGAGAGACCTCATCTACACACCCAATCTCGAAATTCCCCGCCCCGGTGGATTCCTGCGGCAGGCGAAGGTGTTTTTTGGACGACGGCTATCGGGAAGATACCCTCCCTGAATATAGCGTAGAGTAGTTGCCCAGCGATCTCCGCCACATTAGAATGCTCTACAAAGGAAAAAAATTCCCCGCTTTCGCGGTCCGTATGATCTCCCGTTTCAGAGAAATATCGAGCTGATGAAGAACACCTTGTCCCTGCCCCAAAGCCCAGTCGGTGCGCTTCTTTTCTTCCTTACACCCGCGCTGCTATTGACCTGTCCCGGCCTGCCTCTGGCGGCTGAGGACAAGGCGCCCGCCTCGGCGGCCATCAGCTTCAACCGTGACATCCGCCCGATACTCACGGCCAATTGCTTTCTCTGCCACGGACCGAACAAAAAGAACAGGAAGGCGAAGCTCCGCCTCGACGAGGAGAAGGGCATCGCCAGGGTATTTCGAAAGGGCAACCTCGCCGACAGCAAGGCCTGGAAACGCATCAATTCAAAAGATGAAGAAGAGATCATGCCGCCGCCCGCCTCCCACAAGGAGCTTACGGCCAAAGAGATCGCGAAGATCGGCGCCTGGATCCGGGGTGGCGCTCCCTGGCAGGGCCACTGGGCATATATAACACCACAGGAACCAAAGCTGCCCGCCGTCGGGAAGAAGGCCTGGGCGAAGAACCCGATCGATCACTTTGTGCTGGCCAACCTGGAACGCAGGAATATCGAGCCTGCCCCCGAAGCCGGTAAAGAGCTGCTGATCCGCAGGGTCAGCCTCGATCTCAGGGGGCTCCCTCCTTCGATCGAGGAAATCGATACATTTCTCGCCGACAAGAGTACCGATGCCTACGAGGCGATGGTCGATCGCATGATGGCGTCTCCCCACTACGGAGAGCGAATGACGCTCGCGTGGATGGACGCGGCACGCTACGGGGACTCGAGCGTATTCCATGCCGATGGCCCGCGTGACATGTGGCCCTGGCGGGACTGGGTCATCCGCGCCTACAACGGCAACAAGCCCTTTGACGCGTTTTCGATCGAGCAGCTGGCTGGAGATCTTCTTCCCGAATCCACCGTCGAACAGAAAATAGCCACCGGCTTCAACCGCAACAACGCGACAACGGACGAGGGCGGCGCGATCGCGGAAGAATTCCGCGTGGAGTATGCCGTAGACCGTGTCATGACCACCTCGCTGGTCTGGCTCGGGCTGTCGATGCAATGCGGCCAGTGCCATGCGCATAAATACGAGCCCATCTCCCAGGAGGACTACTACCGCTTCTTCGCCTACTTCAACCAGGCATCCGATCCCGGTATGCAGAGCCGGGGAGGCAACCAGGCTCCCGTGGTGAACGTCCCCAACTTCGCCCGCGTCGCCATGATGAAGAAGGAGCAGGCCGCCCTGAAGGAGGCTGAGACGAAGCTTGCCGCGAGAGCGAAAGCCGCCGAGCCCGAGTTCCTGCTCTGGGTAAAGAAAGCCGAGAAAGAATCTGAATCAGGCCCGGCCGAACCCACGGGGCTGATCCATTACTTTTCGCTCGACGAGGGGCAGGGCACGACCGTCTCAGACGGAATCGACTCCAAGCGCAAGGGAACGGTCAAGGGAAAGGCGCTGTGGGTCGACGGCAAGTTCGGCAAGGCCTTCCGAACCGATGGCAGGAACTACATCGAGCTTGGCAACCATGCGAACTTCGACAGGACCGACGCGTTTTCCTACGGAGCCTGGATCAAACCGGAGGGCAATGGCGCCCCGCTGGCGAAAATGAACGATGGAAACAAGTTCAGAGGCTGGGACCTCTATCTCCAGAACGGCAATGTCGGCATGCACCTTATCAGCGCCTGGCCCAACGACGCGCTGAAGGTCATGAGCAACGGGAAGGTTCAGAACGGAAAATGGAACCACGTCTTTGTTACCCACGATGGCTCGGGAACTCCGGCGGGAGTGAAGGTCTATATCAATGGAAAGAGCCAGGGGCTCAAAACCGAGCAGAACAATCTCCGCAGCTCGACACGCGGCAAGGCGAGCCTGAACATCGGCAGACGCCAGCCCGGCTCACCCTACAAGGGGCAGATCGACGATGTGCGAATCTACGGCCGGGAGCTGAACGGCACCGAGGTGGCCGTACTCTCGGGCAGCGACCCGCTCGCGCCGATCCTCGCCACCAGCTCCGCCAAGAGAAAACCAGGGCAGGTCGCCATCCTGCGGCAGCATTTCCTCTCATCCCTCGACAGTGAATACATGGCGCTCTCGAAAGAGGCCGCCGGGTGGCGCGCCAAGCTCAACGAGGCCTCCAAGCCCCAGGGGAACGTCATGGTGATGAAGGACGTCGGCAAGCCTCGCAAAACCTACGTGCTCATGAGAGGCAACTACGCATCGCCTCTCAAGGACAAGCCGCTCGAGCCCGGCACGCCTGCGATCCTGCCTCCCCTGGCGAAGGGGAGTCCTCCAAACCGCCTGGGGCTTGCCCGCTGGCTGTTCCAGCCTGAGCACCCGCTCACCTCGAGGGTCGCCGTCAATCGCTACTGGTACATGCTCTTTGGAACGGGAATCGTAAAGACGATCGAGGAGTTCGGCTCCCAGGGAGACTGGCCCAGCAACCTGCAGCTGCTCGACTGGCTGGCGGTCGATTTCCGCAAAAACGGCTGGGATGTGAAACGGATGCTCAAACAGATGATCCTCTCCGCCACCTACAGGCAGAGCTC
>JAKUSY010000516.1 GCA_022451445.1 Planctomycetota bacterium | reverse complement strand
AGATTCAGTAATAGATAGAAGGTCGGTTTTAAGAAGAATGGAAATAACCGAAATGACGCGTTCGGCTGTCGCCGAACGTTTTGCCCGCAGTAAAGGTGATACGGGCAGCCCAGAGGTGCAGGTAGCTCTTCTAAGTCAGCGTATCAAAAGTCTCACCGAGCACCTCAAGGAACATAAGAAGGATCATTCCACCCGCCGTGGGCTTCTCATGCTTGTGGGGCAGAGGGCTAAACTGCTGCGGTATCTCGCTCGTGAAGATGTCGAGCGTTACCGTACGCTGATTGGTGAGCTGGGTCTCCGTCGCTGATCATTCGGATATTTGGCGTTCGCGTATACCGGGCCGGCAGTTGTCGTAGCGGTGACCGTCCGCGCAGATTCCGTTTGGACACCCGAGCAGATTGTATTGAGACAATAGTGGCTCCCTGGGGGGGCCGAAGAAAACAGAGCTGCAAGCTGGCGATTGTCGGTAGAGAAGAAAAGCCGCGGCAGACTCAAAGGAGGCTGGAAGGAAAATTAATTGAAGAAGCGGAGCTCCGATTAGCCGGGGCTTCTTGAGGTAGACAGGTAAGAAACATTCAGCATTAGTTCAGAAGAAAAAAGAAGAAGATGACAGTAAAAGTAGAAAAAGAAATTGCAGGTAGGACTTTAACCATCGAAACCGGGCGAGTCGCTCGCCAGGCGAACGGGGCCACCATGGTCCGCTATGGAGACACGCAGGTATTTACCGCGGTGACCTCCTCCTCGGCCAGGTACGGCATGAACTTCTTCCCCCTCACGGTTGACTACAGGGAGAAGACGACTGCCGCGGGAAAATTTCCCGGCGGCTTCATCAAGAGAGAAGGCCGTCCGACGACCAAGGAAATCCTGACCTGTCGCCTGATCGACAGGCCGATCCGCCCCATGTTCCCGGATAGCTATACGAAGAACCCGGCGGTCGCGGACACATCGGTCGCGGCGATGGTCCTGTCGGTAGACCAGGAAAACGATCCTGATGTCCTGGCGGGCATCTCGGCTTCGGCGGCCCTCAGCGTCTCGGATCTCCCGTTCCTCGGTCCCCTTGGGACGGTGCGCATCGGGTTGATCGAGGAAGAGATAATAGTATTCCCCACCCATGAGCAGCTCAAGGAGAGCAAGCTTGACCTGGTCGTCGCCGGGACCATGGACGCCGTCACGATGGTCGAGTGTGGAGCGAAGGAAGTCTCCGAGGAGAAGATGGTCGAGGCCATCGCAAAGGCTCACGAGGTCATCCGCGAGATCGTTGAAATGCAGAACGAGCTCGCCGAGAAGGTTGGTAAGCCGAAAATGGAGCTGGAGGACCTTCCGGACAACTCCGAGCAGAAGGCTGAGCTCAAGGTGAAGTATTTCGAAGGGTTCCGTGAGAAGCTGCTGACCGAAGGCAAGCACGCTCGCAGCCGCACGGTGTCCGAGTATATCTCGGCCTGCCAGGACGAGGTCAGCCCTGAACCCGAGGAAGGCGCCGAAGCGGACCCCTCGCTTCCCGACCGGGATCTCGTCAAGGTTCTCTTGCGCGATCTCGCTGACGAGTCCGAGCGGGAGCTCATTCTCTCCGGTACGAGGACCGATGGGCGGTCTTATACCGATATCCGGGACATCAACGCAGAGGTTGGAGTCCTGCCTAATCGGGTTCACGGTTCATCCCTCTTTACCCGCGGCGAGACCCAGTCTCTCGTCTCGGTGGCGCTTGGGACCGGCAAGGATCAGCAGATCGTCGATGGGCTTGGTGAAGAGTACAAGGAGCGTTTCACGCTCCACTACAACTTCCCGGCTTTCAGTGTCGGTGAGTCCTGGCCCAACCGCGGTCCGAAACGCCGCGAAATAGGCCATGGAATGCTGGCCCAGAGGGCTCTTGCCAACGTCATGCCCGAGGAAGAGGACTTCCCCTATACCGTGAGGATCATCTCGGACATCATGGAGTCCAACGGCTCCTCTTCGATGGCTTCAGTCTGCGGCGGTGCTCTCGGTCTCATGGACGCTGGTGTGAAGATTCGCCAGCCTGTTGCCGGAATCGCCATGGGCCTGGTCAAAGACGGTGACAAGACGGCTATCCTCAGCGACATTCTCGGCAGCGAGGATCACAACGGGGACATGGACTTCAAGGTGGCCGGTACCCAGTTCGGGATTACCGCCCTTCAGATGGACATCAAGATTGAAGAAGGTGTCAGCCAGGAGCTCCTGGCTGAGGCCCTCGAGCAGGCTCGGGAGGGACGCATTCATATCCTCAAGGAGATGCTCAAGGCGCTCAACAAGCCGCGTGATGACATCTCTCCCTTCGCTCCCCGGATTATCCAGATTCGAATCGATCCTGAGAAGATCGGCCTGATCATCGGCCCCGGCGGCAAGATGATCAAGAGCATCCAGGAAGAGACCGGGACGACCATTGAGATCGAGAACGATGGGGTCGTCACGATCTGGAGCACCGACATGGAGGGCGCCAAGGGCGCCCAGGGGAAGATCGAGGCCCTGACCGAGGAGGTCCAGGCCGACAGGATCTACGATGGCAAGGTAGTCTCGATCAAGGATTTCGGCTGTTTCGTCGAGGTCCTTCCCGGCCAGGAAGGACTCGTCCACGTCAGCGAGCTGGCCGACGGCTTTGTTGACAAGGTGGGCGACCTGGTCTCGATTGGAGATATCATCAAGGTCATGTGCCTGGGAACAGACAACCAGGGCCGCATCAAGCTGTCAAAGAAAGCTGCCGAGGGCGGTGAAGATGGCGGCGGAGATTCGCAGCCCAGGGAGCGTTCCCGTGAGGGCGGTGGCGGCCGCGGTGGCGGAGACCGTAGAGGTGGCAGTGGCGGCGGAGACCGTCGAGGCGGCCGCGGTGATCGTGGCCGCAGCGGTGGTGATCGAGGAGGTGGCGGCTCCCGTGAGCGCGGTAGCGGCGGCAACCGTGAGGGC
>JAKUSY010000515.1 GCA_022451445.1 Planctomycetota bacterium | reverse complement strand
GGCCTGCAACGAGATCTGCGACAACGGCGTCGACGATGACGGCGACGGGGCCGCGGACTGCGACGACGACGACTGCGCCGAGGCGGAGAGCTGCCAGCCGCAGGGCAACCCGTTCACTCGCGGAGACGCCAATGTCGACGGAAATGTCGATATTTCCGACCCGACGAACGTCCTGCGCTACCTCTTCCTTGGCGGCGCCGAGCTGCGCTGCGTGGATGCCGCCGATGGCAACGACGATGGAGAGGTATCTCTCACCGACGCGATCTACGTTCTCAACCACCTCTTCCTCGGAACAGCGGCGCCGCCGGCGCCCTACCCGGGCTGCGGAATGGACGGGACCGACGACGCGTTCGAATGCGAGACTTCGCCCGCCAACTGCGAGTGAAGTCCTGACAGCGGCGGCGCGGCCCGGGGCGTCTGCCTGGGCCGCACCGCTGTTTTTTCCCTTTAAAACCGGAGATCCCGAAGGCCTGTTCCATGCGCTACCTGGCGACCGCTTCCCTCGCTCTCATCTGCTGCCTGCAGCTCTCCTCCCCCGCCGCCGCGCAGGCGTTCGACATGCCGCTGAGGATCAACATGGGCGGGCCCGAGGTTACGGACGCCAACGGCAACCTCTGGCTAGGTGACGTGGGCGGCGACCCTCTCGATATCCGGCCCAATGACCTCGGAGGCAACAACGAGATCCCCAACTGGAGCAACCCGACCCAGTTCAGCGTGATGGCTCTCGGCTTCGGCGCCGGGGACCTGGGCATCTTCAGGAGCATCCGCTGGGACAACGGCGGCGACGGAGAGAACAACGACTGGTATATGGAGATCCCTATTGTCGATGGAAGCTACACGGTGAACTTCTACCTCTGCGATGGCAGCGACGCCCGCCACTACAAGATATCCCTCGAGGGCGAGGTCGTCGATGAGGACGTCCACCAGCTCGCCTTCCCCACCGGGGCCGGCATCAACCCCGGCCCGAACCAGGTCGGACGCTACTCCTTCGAGGCCGAGGTGACCGATGGGAGCCTCTCCATCGGCCTGCTCCCCTGCCCGAACTGTCCCGGCGTCGCCGACTTCAACCCCATCCTGCAGGGCCTCGAGGTGCTGGAGAACGCGGCCTGCGACCCGGAGGGCCGGGATCTCGGCTTCGCCTGTTCCTATGACGCCGACAGCGGCCGCGTCAACGCCACCTGGAACGACCTCGCCGGCACCGACAGCTGGCGGGTGCTTCGAAACGGCGAGGTGCTCCTGCCCCGGCTACCGGTGGCGGTCAGGGAGTTCACCGACGCCAACCCGCGCGGCGGCGGACGAAGCGTCCGCTACACCGTCGAGGCGGTCGACGCCGGCGGAGCCGTCCTGACCCGCTGCAATTGCTCGGTCGTGACCCTCGCCTGCCCGGGCAGGCTCGAATGCGAGGTCGACATCGATACCGGTGAGGTCACGCTCAGCTGGAGCACGCCGATCGGGATCGAGCTCGACGCCTACGAGGTGCGCGCCAACGGAATCCTGCTTGAGACCGTCGACGGCCTGAACACGTCCTACGTCGATGTCCCCAATGATCGCCTCATCGACTACGAGCTGACCCCCATCACCGAGAATCCCCCCGGAGCCTGCGATACCCTGCGCTGCCAGGTGGATAACAACTCCATCCTCTTCGACATCCCGCTCAGGATCAACATGGGCGGTCCCGAGATCGAGGACGACGAGGGCAATATCTGGCTCGGGGACCAGGAGGGACCGGGCGACGTCCTCAGCATCCGTCCCGATGACGGCAGCGGCACCAACACCATTCCCGGCTGGTGCAACCCGACCCCCGAGAGCATGGAGGCCCTGGGACTCGATCCCTTCGGCCGGACGGTCGACGTCTTCAGGAGCATCCGCTGGGACGTCGGCGACGATGGCATCGACTTCTATATCGAGCTGCCCATTCCCGATGGAGAATACCTGGTCAATCTCTACTTTTGCGAATCGTGTTACGACGGCCGCCACTTCAAGGTAACCCTTGAGGACGAGGTCGTCGCCGATGACGTTTACCGCGCCGCCTACGCCGACGCCTTCCACCAGGTCGGCCGCTACTCCTTCCTCAACGTCGAGGTCGCCGACCGCGCGCTTTCCATCGGCCTGCTGCCCTGCCCCGAGTGCCCGGGCGCCACCGACATCAACTCCATCATCTCGGGAATCGAGAGCATCGAGATGGAGGAGGACCCCTGCGACACCGAGGGCTTCCGGGTCTGTCCCGGAGGGCTGACCTGCGTCACCGAGGGCCAGGATGTCTCGGTGAGCTGGAACGAGAGCCTCTGCGTCGAGCTCGAAGGCTACCAGGTTTTCCGCGACGGCGAGCTCCTCCTGGAGCTCGAGCCCGACGAGCTCAGCTTCGAGGACTCTCTCGATGGAGCGCGCTCGGCGAGCTATCGTGTCGAGCCCATCCTCAAGTTCCCGGACAAGCCCCCCTGCCAGACCCTCACCTGTGACGCCTTCGACCTGGACGTCCCGTTCGAGGTGCCACTTCGCATCAACGCCGGGGGCCCGACGATCGTCGATGACCTCGGCCGCACCTGGCTCGGCGATCCCGGCCCCGGCCTCGACCCGCTGGGAATCCGTACGGAGCTCGGCAGCGGCACCAACACGATCCTCGAATGGTGCAATCCCGACGCGATAAGCCTCGAGGAGCTCGGCATCGATCCCGCCGACCCGGGCGCCGAGGTCTTCCGCAGCATCCGCTGGGATGTGGGCAACGACGGCGTCGACTGGCACATCGAGCTGCCCATACCCGATGGCACCTACACCGAGAACCTCTACTTCTGCGAGAGCTGCTGCGACAACCGGCACTTCAAGGTGTCCCTCGAAGATGAGATCCTCGAAGAGGACGTCCATCGCGCCGCCTACGCCGACGCCTTCCACCAGGTCGGCCGCTACCCATTCCGGGAAGTCGAGGTGAGCGATGGGGCCC
>JAKUSY010000514.1 GCA_022451445.1 Planctomycetota bacterium | reverse complement strand
TTCTGTTTCTATAAGAACGTCATGGGTCACAGTGAGGGCGATGACGACATGGTTCGCATCGCACAGGCCGTGCGTGAGGGGGCCTACGCGTACCTGCGCCGCCAGTACAAGATCGTGGCCATCGTCTTTGTCATCCTCGTCCTCATCTTCTCCGTCAGAACGAGGGGGAGGGAATTTTCCTGTCTCCCTGGCTTTGCGTAAGGCCTCAAGTTCCCGGCCGCTCAGCCGGTCGTCGTTGTCGAGATCGAAATCGTCGAGGTCTCCTTTGCCCGAGCGTCTCAATTTCGAATCTCTGACCAGGGCTGCGCGCAGGCGTGATTCGGGCAGGTTCCTTACCTTGTCGGAATCGATCTCCTTGTAGAGGCTGTCGAATTCATCTCCGTCGAGATACCCATTCTTATTCGTATCGAAGGTTTTCACCGCGGCTTCCCATTTTTCGCGGGAATTGTCCGGGGAGGTGTTTTTCTCTTCTGGGTCCCGGCGGTTCCTCTCCGCCCAGTCACCGCCGCCCCTGCGGCCTCTCCGGCGGGGGAAGGGAGTCCGGGAACGCAAGACGACTTCTTTTCGGATCGACTCACGCTCCTCGGCGTTCAGCCAGCCGTCCTCGTTCGCATCGTATTTTGAGAGCAGTGATTTGCGGATCTCACCGAGGCTGGGCAGGTTGTCACGCTGGCAATAGGCGGCACTGGCGGCGAACGTGGCGGCGATGATGGCCACCAGGCTGATGAAGCATCGGGATTGGGGCATCTGTTCAAGGCAGGCGTGTTATTCGGGGTGGAAATGAAATTGACCGGCGAGATTTTTATTTCAGTTCAATATCGGTGATGGAGGCTCGGAGAATCCATCCGCATCTTGTAACCACTTGTCGCCAGGTGCCGGGATGGGAGCGCCGTGGATTCCGCCGAATGCTCTCTCAGGCGAGAATGTCCTTCAGGACGTGGGTCTCTTCGACCCCCGTGATTCTCTGGTCGAGTCCCTGGTGACGGTAGGTGAAGCGGTTGTGATCGATTCCCAGCAGGTGAAGGATCGTGGCGTTGAAGTTCCGGATCGGGACGGGATTCTCGACGATGTTGTAGCAGTGGCTATCGGTTTTTCCGTATTCGAAGCCCTCCTTGATGCCGGCGCCCGCCATCCACATGGTGAAGCAGCGGCCGTGATGGTCGCGGCCGTGGTTGTTCTTGGAGAGCTTGCCCTGGGAATAGATGGTGCGTCCGAACTCGCCGCCCCAGATGACCAGCGTGTCATCCAGCATTCCCCGGCGCTTCAGGTCCTTGACGAGGCCGGCGGCGGCGTGGTCGATGCTGTTGCATTGTCCCCTGAGCAGCTTTGGAAGACTGCCGTGCTGGTCCCAGCCGCGCTGGAAGAGCTGGATAAAGGGGACGCCGCGTTCCGCCATCCGGCGGGCGAGAACACAGTTGCGCGCGAAGGTGCCCGGTTTTTTCGAGTCCGGCCCGTAGAGCTCGAAGGTGTCCTTCGGCTCATCAGAGAGGTCCATCAGGTTGGGAACGGAGGCCTGCATTCTGAACGCGAGCTCGTATTGGGCGATACGGGTGCGGGTCTCGGGATCTCCGAATTGGCCAAACTGTTCCTCGTTGATCTGCGCCAACCGGTCCAGCATGCGCCGGCGCATGCTGCGATCGATGCCGTTGGGGTTCTTGAGGTAGAGGACAGGCTCGGAGCTCGAGCGCATCTTGACGCCCTGGTGTTTTGAGGGCAGGAAGCCGCTTCCCCAGAGGCGGGAGTAGAGTCCCTGCTTCTGCCCGGGCCCCCTTGAGATCATGACGACGTAGGCGGGAAGATCCTGGTTCGGGCTGCCGAGCCCGTAGCTGATCCAGGAGCCGAGACTGGCCTTGCCGGGCTGTTGAACTCCGGTGTTGATAAAGGTGATGGCGGGATCGTGATTGATCGCCTCGGTATAGAGACTCTTGATGATCGTGATGTCGTCGACAATCTCGGAAACCTTCGGCAGGATTTCGGAAACCCAGGTGCCGTGCTGGCCGTAGCGCTTGAACTTGAACATCGGTGCGACACACGGAAAGGACTTCTGTCCCGAGGTCATGGTCGAGAGCCTCTGCCCCTGCAGGCTCGACTCGGGGAGCTCCTTGCCGTGGATCTTACGCAGGTCGGGCTTGTAGTCGAAGGTGTCGATGTGGGAGGGGCCTCCGGCCATGAAGAGATAGATGACTCGCTTGGCCTTCGGGGCGAAGTGGGGAAGACTCGGGAGCCCGGGGGTGCCGACCCCGCCGGGGATGATGTCGCCAGCGAGCGCCTGGTCTTTGCCTATTAGAGATGAGAGAGCCGCGGCGCCAATGACTTTCGAACTGGAGGAAAGCATCTGCCGGCGTGTGAGTTCAAGTTGGTATTGTTCGAGAGGGTTCACGGATCAACCTTTCGTAACAGTAGCGTCAAGGTTCAGGATCATACTGCTGATGATGGTCAAGGCGGCGTGTTCGGCCGCGTCGAATTTTTCGTCGCGTTTTGATTCGCCAACGGTGAGCAGCTTCCTGGCGCGTTCGGGGTCCTTTTGGAACACGGCAAGCTCCTCCTCATAGGCTTTTTTGAGCAGCGTAAGCGTTTTCGCTGATGGTCGATGCGCGGTCGCCAGGCGGTAGGCGAGTACGATGCGGGCTATCACCGAGTCTCCCGCCTCGAGCATCACTTTTTGCGCCAGGGAGCGGGCCGCTTCGATGTACTGCGGGTCGTTGAGGAGCACCAGGGCCTGCAGGGGCGTATTGGTGCGGGATCGTCTCAAGACACATTTTTCACGTGTCGGGGTGTCGAAAATAGTCAGGCTGGGAGCTGGCGCGGAACGTTTCCAATAGGTATACATGCCGCGGCGGTAGAGTTTTTCGCAGTGGTCCTGCACAAAACGAACGTAGCCCCCAAGGCAGAGCTCGATCCAGAGCCCCGGTGGCTGGTAGGGTGAGACTCCCCTGCCTC
>JAKUSY010000513.1 GCA_022451445.1 Planctomycetota bacterium | reverse complement strand
TCCTATGCTATTCGATGAAAATTTATGATGGTAGTCAAATTGAAGGGTTGGCTCGGCCGGCGTCGCCGCTGGTCTGTGCCGGGCTCCCGAGAGCTTCGGGCCTAGGCGCAAACGCTATCACCCGAATGGTTTATCTATTTCCATCCCGCCCTAGGCCTGGCTGAAAGAGCTTGCTCCCAGGCGGCTCCATTTGGTACAACGACCGTTCGCCTCGATTCCTCATACTGGCCGGTCGGCAGTATCCGGGCCGGATGTGGGTGATCGTTTTTTCCGGGCTAATCAGGGCAGAGCATCTTGGACAGACAAGCCGACAATACAACCTCCATGAATGGACATTCGATGTCCGGGCTTGATTTCTCCATCGAACAATCCAGGGGCTGTCTCTTCGGGAAATTCCAATGGGTGGAGCGGATCGGCAGCGGTTTCTGGTGTGGTGAGCTGGAGTCCGATTCGACCATCGAATCGGACTACATCCTCTTCCTCTATCTCTTCGACAGGAAGAGCCGCCATGACAAGATTGCCAGGCTGGCCGCCTACGTCGCCCGCCAGCAGCTCGATGATGGAAGCTGGAATATCTACGAGGGCGGTCCCGGGGAGATCAGCGCCACGGTGAAAGCCTACGTGGCCTTGAAGATCGCCGGCTATGGAGAGGACGATCCCGTCATGAGCAACGCCCGCCGGGCGGTGGAAGAGCTCGGAGGCGTCGGCAAGGTTAACAGCTACACCAAGATCTATCTCGCCATGCTGAATCTTCAGCCGTGGGAGGACGTCCCTGCTATTCCTCCCGAGGTGGTCCTCCTGCCCCGTTTCTTTTACATCAACATTTACGAGATCTCCTATTGGTCGCGGGCCATCCTGATTCCCCTCTCCATTCTCTACGCCAAGTGGATGGGTTTCTCGAACCCCAACGGGCTCACGATCAACGAGCTCTTCAGGTCACCCGAAGGTGACAATGGTGCCGCGGGCGGAGGCGGTGGCGATGGGGAATCCCCCAGGCCCGTCTCCAACGGCAACGGGGAGGTAAATGGCGGCATCCGCAGGTACACCGAGTCCATTTTCAGCTGGCGTAATATTTTCACGATGATCGACCTGGTGCTCAAGAAACTCGAGAAAACCCGGGTCAAGCCGCTGCGAAATCTCGCTGTAAAGAAGGCGGAAGAATGGATGGTCACTCGGCTGGAAGATTCCGATGGCCTGGGGGCGATTTTTCCGTCGATGATCAATTCTGTCCTGGCGCTTCGCTGCCTGGGTTATGAGGCCGATCATCCCCTGGTGCTCGAGGGTATTGAAAAACTCGAGGATCTCGAGGTTGAAGAGGGCGGAGAAATCCACCTCCAGCCCTGTCTCTCGCCTGTCTGGGATACGGCGTTGGCGCTCAACTCCCTTGGCGAGACCGGGGTCGCCGGCGATCTCGATGAGATGACCGCGGCCGGCCGCTGGCTCCTGTCGAAGGAGGTGAGGCGGCCCGGTGACTGGCAGAAACGCGTACGCAATGCGGAGGTCAGCGGCTGGCCCTTCCAGTTCAGGAATGAATTCTATCCGGATATTGATGATACCGCCGCTGTCGTGATGGCCCTGAATCGTGTCGCGCCTGGCGAGGTCAAGGGACTGCGACAGGCGGTTGAGCGTGGAATCAGCTGGGTTCTGAGTCTTCAGTGCTCCAATGGAGGCTGGGCCGCTTTTGATGCCGATGTCGAACGTAAGATTCTCAACGAGATACCCTACGCCGATCACAACGCGATGCTGGATCCCGCCTGTGCTGACATCACCGGCCGCGTGCTCGAGATGCTGGGGAGTACAACCGGCTATCTGGAAGATCCGAAGATTCAGGAAGTGGTCCAGCGGGGTGTGCAGTATCTGAAGGATAGCCAGGAAGAGAACGGCTCATGGTATGGGCGCTGGGGCGTCAACTACATCTATGGTACCTGGCAGGCCCTGAAGGGCCTCATGGCAGTCGGCATCAGCGAGGATGAAAAATATATCCGGCGCGCGGTCGCTTTTCTCAAGGAGCATCAGAACGAGGATGGCGGTTGGGGCGAGAGCTGCGAGTCCTACACTGACCCCTCCCTTGGCGGGAAGGGAGAGACGACCGCGTCCCAGACAGCCTGGGCCCTGATGGGACTTATCGCCACCGGTGAGCTGGAGTCCACGGCGGTGGAGAGAGGGATCCGGTTTCTCATCGACAGCCAGGATGCCGATGGGAATTGGACAGAGAGATGCTGGACAGGCACGGGCTTCCCGCAGGTCTTCTACCTCAAGTATCATATGTACAGCCTCTACTTCCCGCTCTTTGCCCTGGGGATGTACAGGAACGCACTCCCAGGGGGAGCGGCTGGTGGACTAGAGGCCGCTTTGGTCCAGCGTGGGACGCGGGAGGAGATCGAGCCTCTCCCCGAGCATCGAGACTGAGTCACAAGAATGAAAAGAGTGCTCGTGACCGCGGCTGTTCGCCAGGAGCTTTCAGCCCTGGAGAGGGAGCTCGCTGATGTGGAGTCTCTCTCGGGAGAGGGGTACCTGCGCGGCACGCTTGAGGGCGCCGAGGTTCACCTCACGCTTACGGGGATCGGCGCCGGCAAGGCCCGGCGGCGGGTGGAGCTTCTCCTGACTGAAAGGAGACCGGATCTTCTTCTCGCCGTGGGTTTTGGCGGAGGGCTCATTGGTACGCTGCGAAACGGAGACGTCATCATCGCTGAGAGGGTGGTGGAGGCTGCCTCCAATGGAGATGAACCCCGGCAGCTCTCTGTCGATGAGGTCCTTCTGGCCGCGGCCGATGACGTCTCGATTCCCCGGGGCAATGTGCGGAGGGGCTGTCTGCTGACAGTGCCGACCGTGGTCAGCTCCGCGAAGGGGAAACGTGACCTGGGGTCACGCTATGGAGCCGATGGTGTCGACATGGAGTCCTTCGCGATTCTCGCGGCGGCCCTCGACAAGGGGGTCTCCTGCATCGTGGCACGAGC
>JAKUSY010000512.1 GCA_022451445.1 Planctomycetota bacterium | reverse complement strand
CCGCCGGGCAGGAAGACAAATCCCTCGCCATGTACCGCGCGGCGCTGGCGCTCAATCCAGGCGACCTGGCACTCAGGAAGTTCCTCCGGGCGAGGGAGCCGGACCAGGCCCGCTTCTGGGAACCTTACGATGAGGTCTTCGAGGACTGGCTCCCAAGGGTGCCGGCCGAGGGGGCGCTTGTAGAGAAGGCCCAGGCCCTGAGCATTCTCGACATCGGTGTCGTGCAGGTTTACCAGGATGGTTCCTCGCGCGAATACATCCCCCAGGCGTTCAAGCTTCTCAGCGAGGAGGCCAAGGACCAGGTCGCGAAAGTGAGAACCGGCGGCGAGCTCCTCAAGCTGCGCACCATTACCGCTGAAGGTGAGAGTCTCGAGCCCGTCGCCGCCCTCTCCAGCGGCAACTACGTCATGCCCGGCATGCTTCCCGGCGCGCACACCGAGTTCGCCTATGTCATCGACAAGCCCAACGCAAGGGGCGTGCACTATCGACACGGACCCTTCTTTTTCCAGGACTTCAACTACAAGCAGTCGTTCCTGCTCTCCAGGCTGGTCTACATCCTCCCCCCTGGCCTCGACAGCGAGATCGTCACCACGGCCTTTGACGAGGCGAACGGGACCAACGGGATTGTCAAGGTGACTCGAAGCGAGAAGACCCTCGACGATGGCACGAGGGTCATCACCTTCGAATCGACGAACGCGGGACGCATCCAGTCCGAACGCGCCATGCCGCATTACAGCGAATACGTACCCAGCACCCGGATGGAACCCAGGAAAACCTGGAAGGACATCGAGAGGTCCCTGAAAATCTTCTGCCGCCAGGCAACCGTGCTGACCCCGGAGTTGAGGTCAATGGCACGCGAGGTCACCGGCGAGATCAAAGATCCTCTGGAAAAAGCCCGCGCTCTTTACGATCACGTCAACGAGGTCGTGACCAAGGACGACGGATCCTCTATCGCCATCCGTGTCCTGCTTGAGAAGTCCGGCAACCGGACCTTCCTCTTCAAGGCGCTCCTCGACGCGGCGGGCATCCCGGCGCGCTGGGCCTTCCTGCGTATGGACGAGAACCTCGAAAGAAAAGCTGACTGGGAATATCCAGGCAATAGTTTTTTTCGCGCTCCCTACCTCCTGCTCAGCCTGCCGCAGCGGGAGCCCCTTTATATCTCGCTCCAGTACCGCGACCTGCCCTTCGGATTCCTGCCCGAGCGCTACAGCAGGGGGAAAGCCCTGGTCCTCTATGAGCCGGATGCGAAGATCGAGGCGCTCCCCGTGCTCCCCGCGGAGATCTACGAGAGCGCCACGAGGGCCATCTGGAGACTGGGCGAGGACGTCGCGGTCGATGTCGATTTCGTGATGGAAACCAAGGCGGCCCAGGGCTGGATGCAGAAGGACCGCTTCAGCACCCTGAACGCTTTCCAGATAACCCTGATGACCCGGGGACTCGCGACCCAGCTCTTCCCCGGCGCCAAGGTCGAAAAGGGAGACTTCGTCGGAATCGAGGACAAGAGCCAGCCCTTCGCGCTGGAGTTCAAGCTCGAGGCCCCCAAGCTCATGGTTCGAAGCGGGGATGATTTCCTGCTGCCCCCCGTGCTGCAGCCCGCGCAGCTGGTGCGCTCCTACGGCGCCCCGCCATCTCGAAAACACCCCTACAAGGTACGGCAGCGAAGGGCCAAGCATGACCGAATCCTGGTCCACCTTGGCAAACACTTCGAGATCAGCAAGCTGCCTGCCAACGTCGAGATCTCAGGCAGGTTCGCGAGCTACTCGCTGACCTACAAGCGGGAAGAGGGAAAGCTCACCATCGAGCGTAAGCTCATCATCGAGCCGGGAACGCTCGCGCCCGGGCAATTCCGGGAATTCCTCGGCCTGCTGCAGAAGGCTGATGAGGCTGAACGGGAACGCATCGCCCTGAAGCCGACAAAATGATCCCGGGAGCTTCGCCTAGCCGTTTTCGTACCCGGCCTCGACCGTGGTCCGGATCCCGCCGCGTGAGTTGAAGCTTCCCGTCACCCGGGCCGAGACGGGGCTCACCGCCTCGACAAAGTCATCCAGGATCCGGTTGACGACGTGCTCATGGAATATTCCGCGGTTGCGAAAGGCGCCAAGGTAGAGCTTGAAAGACTTCAGCTCCACGCACAGCTCCGCGGGAGTGTAGGCAAGCCGGATCGTGGCGAAATCCGGCTGCCCGGTCTTCGGGCAGAGGCAGGTGAACTCCATCGCCTCCATGGTGATCTCGTAGGCCCTGCCGGGATACTGATTGGTGAAGGTCTCGATCGCGGGAAGCTCCATCGAACGAACGTCCTCCTGCAGGCCCTCGTACTCACTCTGCCCGGTGGTAGACTCTTCCATCTGGCTCATCTTGACAGGCGGCTCCATTCCGGATTAACCGATGCTTCACTTGAGATTATCGCGCAGTCATCTATGATCATCGGTGACCGCGAGAAAACAAGATTCAACCCCGGCCCAGGCGGGAAATTGCACTAAATGGGAATCAAGGTAACCCTCTGCGACAAAAAAGATGAGGTGGTCGAGGCCTGGCGAACCCGCTTCCTGAAGAATCCCGAGATCGACATCGTCGCGGGCGACATCTTCGGCTGCGGCTGCGATGCCATCGTCATTCCCGGCAACTCCTTCGGCTTCCTCGACAGGGGACTCGAGTTCGAAGCCGGGGAGCTCTTCGGCTTCGAGCTGCAGGACATCATCCGCGACAGGATCCGGAGCAGCTACAGCGGCGAGCTGCTCGTAGGACAGGGGTTCGTCATTCCCTGCGAAGATCGCCTCGAGGCCGCCAGCGCCTGCCGGTACCTGGTCTATGTGTCAGCCTCACGCACTCCGCAGGACATCAACGGCAGCCTGAACGCCTACCTCGCGGCCCGGGGAGCGTTTCTCGCCATCAGCGAGCCCGGAGCCGAGGACGTCTCGAGCATCGCCCTGCCGGGCATCGGTACAGGCTCATCGGGA
>JAKUSY010000511.1 GCA_022451445.1 Planctomycetota bacterium | reverse complement strand
GTCCCGAGAGCGGCGGAAATTTCCGTCAGCTTTGTCTTCATGTCCCGCGCCTAGAGCGCGATGAACCCCAGGGACTCGGGGGGGATTGGCCTGATGTGCACGGGGTCGATTGGGGCTGTGGTCAGTCGGCTCCAGGTGTTCGTCCCAGGAGGGCTCTCCCTCCTTGCCCACAAGGTCGCGTGCAGCCTGTCGGTGGAGGGGGCGGTCGAGATGGCGATGGAGATCGCTCCGAATCCGGCGAGTCCTAGGGTCTCGATCTCCTTCCTGTTTTCGGGGCGTGAAAAGGGAAAGTTGTTGTCGAGGAAGAAGAACATCAGCGAGTCCTCTTTCCTCGACCAGGCGCTGAGGAAATCCGGGTTGGTTGCCAGGGAGGTGGATTGGCTCGAGTAGCGCTTGACGGCATCCTCGACCATTCTTCGGGAGCTCCCCATAACCACCACGTTTTCGCCGGCGGCGAGGAATGTGTCTTCCATCTTGTAGAGCGGCAGGTCCTGGATGAAACCCACTCTCTTTGCCTGTGCCAGGGAGAGGAGGGAGGTTATGTATCCCGAGAGGGCATCGCTCTCACCGGGGGAGAGGACTGCGATAAAATCTTTTGCGGGATTCCCCCCTGCCGGGATTCCGATCGCGATACCGCCCATTTTCGAAAGCTCCCTGAACAACGACTTATTCAGGAAGGCCGAGATCCAGCCGGCCGGGCTTTTGCTGGACTCCTCGAGAGCGGCCGCGGCACCCTCCGGATCGGCGGCGAGCGTTCTCGACGCATCGATCGGGTTTTCAAACGGGGTTGAGCGAATAGCCTTCGAGAGCCGGATGAGTTCTTCGCCCGGCTTCACCATCTCGGCGTAGAAGAGCATCTCATCGGGCATGTAGCTGGCCGGGGTGTCCCAGAGCCGGCTCCTGATGTAGCCACGGGCGATGTCCAGGATCTCTTCCTGTTGGGGGTAGCGGTCGATAACGGCCTGGAATTTTTCCCGGGCAAGCTGGTCTTTGCCGGTGGCATCGAGGCAGGTGGCCTCCCCCAGGAGAGCCCGGGCCATGGTCTGATCGCCGGGATTTTCTTTCTGGATGCGGCGGTAGAGCTGCAGAGCCTCCGCGGGTTTTCCGCGGATGGCTTCCAGGAAGATGGCCTTCTCCAGGAGCAGTTCGGCATCGCCGGGATCTTCAACGGCCGGCAGGCTGACGGCGAAGGCCAAGAGGATGATGGTAAGGGGGAGCGGCGGAAGTCTCATTTGACCAGCTTGTAGCCGAATCCATGTACGGTGATGATGTGCCTGGGACTCTTCGGGTCCTCTTCTATCTTGCGGCGCAGGCTCACGATGTGATTGTCGACGCTGCGGTTCATCGGTTCGTTGTCGAGCCCCCAGATCTCGCTGAGCAATTGCTGCCGGTCGATGATCGAGCCTGGCTCCTGGGAGAGCATTTCGAGTATCTGCGTCTCGTAGTGTCCGAGTGGGATATCCTCGTCTTCGATCTGGATCATCGACCGCTCGAGCAGCACGGTGGCCCGGCCCACCTTGAATTTCCGACGTTTTTTTCCGGTGAGAACAGGCTCAAATCTTCGCAAGGCGGCCCGGATCCGCGCCATCAGCTCTTTGAGGTTGAAGGGCTTGGTGATGTAGTCATCAGCCCCCAGGTCCAGTCCCTTGACCTTGTCGACCTCTGTGCTGAGCGCGGTCAGCATGAGAATGGGGGCGCGGATGTTTTTCTTCCTGATCGCGTGGCAGGTATCAAAACCATCCATTCCCGGCAACATGATGTCCAGCAGTACGCAATGGGGCTGCTCCTTGACCGCCAGGTCAAGGCCATCTTCTCCATTGTGGGCGATGAACACTGTGTAACCTTCGAACTCGAGGTTGTCCCTCAGCCCCATCGCGAGGTCGGGCTCATCTTCGATAACCAGGATCTTACCGGTCATTTTCGTGCTCCAGCTTTGTTCCAGCTTCCAGGGGGAAGGCCAGGGTGAATTCGCTTCCCTCTTCGGGGACGCTCACCAGGCGGGCTTTTCCCCCATGCGCCTTCATGATATGGCTGACCAGGGAGAGCCCCAGTCCGCTGCCCCTTGTTCCTAGGGCCCGGGCATCCGCGGTGCGATAGTAGTCGTCCCAGATTCGTTTCTGCTCATCTTCGGCGATGCCGATTCCGCTGTCGGCGACACTGACCAGCAGGGATTTCCCGTCACTCCAGGCGCGAATGATGAGCTCGCCTTTTTCAGGCGAGTAGCGAACCGCGTTCTGCAGGAGGTTGATGAAGGCCTGGGCCACGGCTTCCTCATCCGCGAGGACTGCAGGCAGCGAGGCCGGTATGTCCCGCTCGCAGGAGAAGTCGAGTTCCTTGATCTGGAGGAAATAGGCATCGAGGGTTTGGTTCAGCAGGGGGGCGAGATCGACTTTTTTCAGTTCATAGTTTTTCTTGCCGGCATCGATCCTCGAGAAGTTCAGGACATTGCCGATGAGATGCCCCAGCCGATCGCTCTCCCTGCTGATTACCTCGAAGTACTCCTGCCGTTTTTCTTCGCCGCTTACGCGGTCGAATTGGAGGGTTTCGGAACATAGCTTGATCAGGGACAGCGGGGTTTTCAGCTCGTGAGATACATTGGCGACGAACTCGGTTTTCATCCTTGCGAGCTTCATCTCCCGCCTCATGGCCTTGCGCAATACGAGGAGTCCGCCTGCCAGGGTCAGACCGAGAATTCCCGAAAGAAGACCGGCGATCACGAAAGGTCTCTTGGCGGCCCCTAGGCGTTCTTCCCATTCGGCTTGCGGCAGGCCGATAGAGAAGAAGCGCCATCCTGACAGACGGAGGTTTCCGCCGAGGGAAGCGAAGGTTTTTATCTTTTCTCCACGATCCAAGGTTCTCAGGGTTACCCGATGTGAACCGGAATCGTCAAACCTGGGCAGTTCTTTGTTCAGAGCCCTGAACAGACGATCCACAACTACGACGACTCCCGCGGCCTTCACTCCTTT
>JAKUSY010000510.1 GCA_022451445.1 Planctomycetota bacterium | reverse complement strand
CCTGGCTGACCACTCCATCATCGGCGTACGGGATCCAGACCTTTGCCTGCACACCGGAAAGATCCTTGCCCTTGGGAACAATGTCGCCGAGGTCTACCTCCCTGACCGTGGATTGCCCCGCGGTACCGGACTTGTAGTTGGGATCGATGGGAATAATGATCTCTACGGAAATATTGGCCACGGAGACCAGGCGGTCAGGGGACGTAGTCAATGGCGCCACCTGCAGAGAATTTGCGAAAATTTCACACTCAAAGGGAGAGTTGCTCGCCTGGCCGACGGCCACGACACTGCCAAGCGATGCCTCTCCACCGGCGGCGACAACCCCGGTCGAGCTCAGGCTGAAGCCCTCCGCCTCGAGCTGGTAGACGCCAGGGCCGCCCTGGAGTCCTTCGATCACGAAGAAACCTGAGGCGCTCGTTACGGCGCACGCTCGTTCGACCACACGAACCGCGGCCACGCTGACCTCAGCCAGTGGATTTCCAAAGGAATCACGCAAAATGCCGGAGAGCGCGGCGCTGAAATGGTTCCCGGGGTCCTCCAGGGTCCAGGCCGTATGAGCGGCCAGCTGCAGAGCCTCCGAGACGGAGGCGGGGTTGCCCCCGCGGAGAGCGACCCGGGTCGAAAGCCCCCAGAGGGACACGATGAAGTCAGAGAGGATGTCTCCCACTACGTCCCCCATCCTGGCCCAGGCGGACGCGGGCATATCCTCCGGTTTAGTAAGCAGGCGCGGGGCACAACCTGGTCCCGCCTCCACGCACCGGGGCGAAAGCACCTCAACGGTAAACTCCAGCAGCTCAGACCCCTCAATCCCGGGGTCGGGAACGGAGATCACCATATAGACAAGGTTCTGTACACCGGAGGCCCCAGACGGAAGCGAACCCGGGTAGCCCACTGAATTAACCGTCAAGATATCAACCGGCACATCAGGAGGAGCGAACGCGTAGTCACCAGCCAGCTTGAGCTGGACTCCCGCGGGCGGATGGATCCGCAGTAAACGCAGCGCGAGAGTGCCTCCACCACTGTTGCTGTAGCGAACCTGTAATGGACGCGAACGAAAAGGCCTGACCTCCCCCGCCGCGATCAGGCTCACTTCGAGCACTCCTGGAGCGGCCTCTCCTCCCTCCACCAGGAAGGCATCTTGCAGTTGGGCGCTGTCTACGTCCCCATTGCCGGCCTGGAGTTGGTAGAGGCCCGGGAGGGTCCGTCCCCCCAACTCCAGGGTCAGCAGAACGTGGCTCGAAGAAACGAATTGCGTCTCAACAACAGCGATTCCTGCTCCAGCTTGCCCTGAAAAGAGAAAGCTGGTCTCTGCGGTAAAGCCGGCCCCGAAGACTGAGGTGGTAACCCTGCCTGCAGATCCCCCGGGAGAAGGTCTGAAGGCGGACTCCACCGACAATCCGTCGAGAAGAATACCGGGTAGCTCTGCCTGCAAAGTGACTGAATTAAATCCATTTCCCTCAGCCCCCCCGCCTCGCTTTGCGTATGGAACGACGTAGGCGAGGTCATCACGCGCGAAAGGGATCACCAGCCTCTGGTCCGCCTGGCCGCGAACATCGGCTGCCAGGTCGTAGTCGTTTTTTGTCGGCCCGCGTCCCCATGCCATCAGGAGCGCGTTTTCATCGCCTTCCTGCCCATCGAGAGAGACCACGATCGTGTTACCCGGCGCACCCGCTTCCCTGTGCGCCGTGAAATAAAAGGCCGTGGTGTCTTCGCCATCGACCCCGGGCTGGAGCTGAACGGTACGCTGTTCTCCCAGGGGAAGAAGAGCGGCATTGCCGGTCATCACGTTGTCGTAGGCAACCCGCGTCCCGTTGCTCCAGACCCAGAATCCGAGATGGCCGCCGCGGTAGCTACCATCATCAATCTCCATGATGAGTTCATCATCACCCCAGACCCGGATCGTGGCGGCATCGAGCACCACCCTCCAGTGGAGAGGTGGTCCTCGCAGCTTTCCGCCGGTGTTTCTCAAGACCGTCTGGTTTCCACCATCAATCCGCACGAGACGAACACCTCGATCTTCAGCACGGTCTATCCAGTCAAGGCAGTAGCCGTTGATTCCCCCCTCCCTGTCCCAGCGGTGGGTCGGTCTCGAGGAGCAAAAAAAGACGCCCGCGTGACGGCCGTTCCGATCTCCTACATCGGAGTCGGTAAGAAAATTCATGTCGAAGGAGAGCTCCAGGGCGGAGGGCAGCTCCACCGGCGGCTGCCCTGCCCAGATCCATGCTTCACGCAAAGTGTTGTTGTCAAAATTACTGGACTCCCCTACCAGCGCGCCATCTGTAATCGTCCATTCACCCCTGAAGGCGCTCCATCCTGCGGGAGGACCATCCTGGTCGGGGCGATTGAAGTTGTCGATAAACCCCTGGGCTATAACCTCTGCCCCGGCCATCGAAAGAACGGGAATCAACGCGCTGAGAATCCAGGTACATCTATTTCGAAGCATCATCGTCCTTCTGAAACAGTACAGCAGGGTGAAAACCGAAAAGCCTGTCTACAAACCCAGGACCAACGCTTTACAGGTAGCCGAACGGTCTTGAAACAATAGACGGCGTGAGTACCCGGAGCCAATGACCTCGTAGACAGGCACTCGTAAATGAATTTGACCCAAGGACATAGAGTAAAGCCTGGATAGCCGGAAAACAATTTAATGACGATCGACAAGCGACCCAGGCTTGCAGCGTGTTCTGCTGGTTCAATATTGCCCTCCAAGGTTCCAGATCCTCACGACTCCTTCAGAACAGCTGGTAACCAGCCTTTTCCCATCCGGGCTGAACGCCAGATCTGTGATTCCTCCATCGTGTCCATCGATAAGGAATACCGACCGGCCATCCCTGGAGTCCAAGAGGCGAACCCTTCCGTCCCACGTCCCGGCGGCGAGAAGCTCTCCGCCAGGGCTATAGGCGATGACATTGATCCGCCTGTCCCTGTCATTCGGTGAAAAAAGGACGCCGCCTGTATGCGTGTCCAGGATGCTCACAGATCGC
>JAKUSY010000051.1 GCA_022451445.1 Planctomycetota bacterium | reverse complement strand
TGATCGATAGAACACCGGGGCCGTTTCCTCAGCCGGAGACGGCCCCGGTCTTCCTGTTCTTGAGCTGGTCGATGAGTACCGCCACGAGGATCAGCAGGCCGAAGACGACCATCTGCGGGTAGGTCGTTACACCGGTCAGGTTCATCCCGTTGGCGATGACGCCGAGGATCAGGGCGCCGACCAGGGTACCCATGATATTACCCGATCCTCCGGCGAGGCTGGTTCCACCGACAACCACCGCTGCAATGATCTGCAGCTCATAGCCCAGGCCGCTTTTGGCGCTTCCCGCGCCGTGCAGCGAGGAGTTGACCACTCCGCCCAGCCCCGCCAGCGCTCCACAGATTGTGTAGACGACGATCAGCACGCGTTTTACGGGCACCCCTGAGAGGTGGGCGGCCTCGCGGTTTCCCCCGACAGCGTAGATGTGGCGACCGAGCACCGTGCGGGTCATCAACAGGTGGGCCAGCACATAGAGCAGCATCATCAGGATGACCGAGTTGGGGATTCCCATCAGGGAACTCTCGCCGCCGAGAAACCGGTAGCTCTCGGTCTCGATCACGACGTCTGAAGGGCCATCGGCGATGATGAAGGACAACCCCCGGGCTATGGACATGATGCTCAGGGTGACGATGAAAGGGTGGATTCCGAAGGCTGTCACCATGACGCCTGAAAAGGTGCCGAGGAGTCCACACCCGACAATGCCCAGCAGGATACAACCGAGCAGAAGAAGGATCCCGCTCTCGGGGTTAATACCGAGCTCCCGGGCTGAGCAGGCCACGATGACTCCAGAGAACGCGATCAGGCTGCCTACGGAGAGATCGATGCCGGTGGTGATGATCACCATGGTCATGCCGATAGCGATGATGGCGATGACCGAGATCATATTGAGGATAAGCATCAGGTTGGACATCTTGAGAAAGACCGGCCAGCGGACGCTCGGGGGAGTGAGTACTTTTGCCGATCGGAGGGATGGATGCCCGGAGATGAGGTCTTTGAACTTTGTCCCGGCCAGGATTCCCTGCGCGGAAAAGTGGTGGGTGGCGACGACATCTAGCTTTTTTCCTGTGGCTCCGAGCTCTTCGATCTTCCTGCGTACCGCGCTGGGTATACCGGTGATCTTTCCGAGGATGTTCGCTCCGGAGCGCTCAAGCTCTTTTTCGAGGGCGGCGGCGTAGCGAAGGTCCATCTCTCCGGGCCGGGCTACTATGAGTACGCCGGGTTTCCCGGGGTACTCACGGACGATCCGGCTGGCCAGGTCCCGTGCGGCACCTTCGTCCGTCGGATATTGGTCGTCGAGAGTAGCGAAGCTGAAGAATACGCAAAGCAGCAGGAGCACGAAGAGGGTGCCGAACCGGGAGAGCAGCTTCCAAGGGGATCGTCCTGCCTGGCTTGAGCTCATTTAAGCTCGGGATCCTTGTCGGCGTCGGCCTTGCGATAGAGGTAGGTGGGGATCAGGACTTTTTCCTCGAACTCTTCCCCGTCGAGGTACTTGATGATGTTCTGGACCGAGGTTTTTCCCATCTTGACGGGGAACTGGATGGGGTCGGCGAAGAACTTTCCATCCTTGATGGCCTGCTTGCCGGCCAGTTCTCCATCGAATCCGATGATTTTCACCTGTCCGACCTTCTTGGCCTGTTCGAGAGCCGTATAGGCTCCCAGGGCGGAGGGATCGTTGATCGCGAAGATGGCCGCGAGATTCGGATGCGCCTGCCGCGCCGCTGAGGCGGATTTGAATCCCTGGTCCTTGGCGCCGCCGCCATCGAGCTCCGCGGCGATCTCGATCAGGCCCTCGGTGCGTCCCTTATTGTGGGCGTTGATTTCCTTCATGAAGCCATCGACCCTCAGCACGCAGGAGTTGGCCTGTTTGAAGTGGAGGATCAGCACCTTGCCGCCTGCTTCACCGAGTACCTCGATCATCGCTTTGCCGGCGAGCTCTCCACCCTGGAAGTTGTCGGTACCGATGTGACCGGTAATTTTTGCTCCCTCGGCGACGCATTGGAGATCACAGGTAAAGACGGGAATGCCCGCCTTATTGGCCTTCTGGATCGCGGGTCCGACGGAGAGTCGGTCACAGGGATTGATGATGATCGCCTGGACACCCTGGACAATGTAGCTGTCAATATGCTCGGACTGCAGCTTGACGTCACTGTTGGCATCGTTGACGGTCACATCAAATCCGTTGAGCCGGGCTTCCTCCGTGATGCTGTCGGCTATAATCTTGAAGAACGGGTTGGTCAGCGACATCGCCGAGTATCCGATGAGGCCTTTCTTTTTCGGTTCGCCGGCCTCGGTGGTGGCAGGCTTCTCTGCGTCGGCGGGTGGAACCTTACTTTCGCCGGCAGGAGCTCCGCCGCCGGCGCCAGGCGCTTTACGTTCACTGCCGGTGGCAGGAGCTTTACCATCGCCGGAAGAGCCTCCGCAGCCTGCGCAGAGGACCGCAATCAGAACGAGGAGGGTGTATTTTTTAAAAAATTTCATGTCTCGGTTCTCCCTTGGTTGGATCGGCGCATTCAGCGCTGCAGGCTGCGTTCTGGCCTGGAATTGCCGAGGCGATGCCGTTCATTCAGAGATCATCGAGCCCCCGGTCCGGTCAGACAAGATACACCGAAACAGCTTGCTGGCGGGTAACAGTTTGTTGAAAAAAGGCGTCGGAGAGAACAGGATCTACCTGTAAACAGAATCTGCCGCGGAGATCTATCCCCATGTTGAATTGCTGCTATTTCCTGTTGGCTCTGCTGGCGTGCACCAGCGCGCCGGGCGAGGACTGGCCCCAGTTCGGAGGTCCCGGCGCGAAGGGGATCTCTTCGGAGAAGGGCATCCCGGTTTCCTGGAGCGGGAAGAAGAACGTTGCCTGGAAGTTCCGTCTCCCGGGCACCGGCTGGTCGTCGCCCGTGGTGGTGGACGGCAAGGTGTACCTGAGCGCCGCGGTGGTGGGAGCGAAAAGATAAAAGGACTACCCCTCGCTGGTGGCGCTCTCGGTTGATGGCAGGAGCGGCAAGCTCATCTGGCAGACGGAATTGTTCGCCAGGGCGAGGTCGTCGAGACGCCACCAGAAAAACAGCCATGCCAGTCCTACGCCGCTGATCGATGATGGCAGGCTCTACGTTCACTTCGGGACCAACGGAACGGCCTGTCTCGATCTCGCCGGCAGGATTCTCTGGAAGAATGAAGAGCTCATCTACAATCCCGTTCACGGAGGCGGCAGCTCCCCGGTGCGCTCGGGAGAGGTGATCGTCTTCAGCTGCGACGGCGCGGCGGATCCCTTCGTCGTCGGGCTCGACCGCAAGAGCGGGAAGATCCGCTGGAGGACGAAGCGTCCGGAGAGCTCGGGCAAGCTCTTCGCCTTCGCAACGGCCCTGTCGCTCGACCTCGCTGGAAAGAAGCAGGTCATCCTGCCCGGCGCCAATTGGATCGCGGGCTACGATCCCGCAGATGGGAGCGAGCTCTGGAGAGCCTGGCACGGAGGCTACTCGGTGGTGCCGCGTCCCCTCTACGGCCACGGGCTGGTCTATTTCTCCAGCAGCTTCGACCAGGCGAAGCTTTTCGCGATTCGGCCCGACGGCAAGGGCGAGGTGACGAAGACCCACATCGCCTGGCAGAGCAGCAGGTCCGCCCCCCATTCCCCGACGCCGGTTCTCGTCGGCGAGGAGCTCTATTGCGTCAGCGACCGGGGGATCGCCTCCTGCATCGAGGCCCGCACCGGGAAGCTCCACTGGCGTGAGCGAGTCGGCGGCGGTTACTCGGCCTCGGTGCTCTCTGCTGGTGGAAAGATCTACTTCCAGATCGAAAAGGGAGAGGCGGTGGTGATCGAGGCTGGGAAGAAGTTCAAGGTGCTGTCGCGCAACAAGCTCGGCGAGCGGACCCTGGCGAGCTACGCCATCAGCTCCGGAGCGATCTATATTCGCGGCGCCGACCATCTCTTCAAGATCCAGGCGTCCTCCGAAGGAAAGGAGCCGTGATGCAGAAGAAGCTGCTACTCGCGCTCTTCATGGTTCTCTCTTCTTCGGCGTCGGCGCAGAAGAAGGATGCGTCCGCCGACCGGCCGCTGCCGTCATATCGTGTCGAGGCGGCTGGCTTCAAGTCAGCCGAGCGTGACATCAAGGCGGTCTGCGATTCCGCTGCCGGAGAGCTCTGGCGCCATCTCAAGCCGTACAAGCTCGAACCCTTCGTGGTCAAGCGCGGACAGGAGGGTCCCTTCTTCAGCTTCGTCAAGAACTCCCGCGGGGAGCTGGAGATCCTGCTCGACACCGGGGAAACCTACTGGAGCCAGTACGCCTACCAGTTTGCGCACGAGTTCTTCCACCTGCTCTGCGGCAGCGCCGAGAGGGATCCGGGGAACCTCTGGTTCGAAGAGACGCTTGGTGAGACAGCCTCTCTCTTCGTCCTGAGGGCCATGGCCAGGAGCTGGAAGACGAAGCCTCCCTATCCGCATTGGGCGGATTACCGTGATTCTCTCAGGCAGTACGCGGACAATATTGTCCTCAAGCGGGCCCGGGTATCCGAAATCCATCAGAAAGGGCTCGCGAGCTTTTACCGCAAGCACAGCAAGGAGCTGGAAAAGCAATGCTGTGACCGCGAGGTGAACGGGGCCATGGCTCTTGTGCTCCTGCGTTTTTTCGAGGAGAAGCCCGAACGCTGGGATGCGGTACGCTGGCTCAACAGTCCTCCGCGGCAGAAGGGTGAAACCTTCCAGCAATACCTGCGGAAATGGCGAGACACTGTCCCGAGGCGTCACAGGGCCTTTGTCGAGAAGCTCGCCGGCCTCTTCGGCGTGCCCATAGGGAGCTAGGAGGGCCCGGCCGCTGTTGTGTCCACGGGCGCCTGGGGAAAGAAATCCTCGCCTGCGGAGGCTTCGCAAGTCACAATAAACGCATCTGAAGACCATCAACCTCCAAGGAGATGAACATGAGAGCTGTCGCCGTATTGAGTGTCCTCGCCGTTTTCCTTCTCAGTGCCTGCACCTGTTGTGAAGATTCCTCCACTGCCGGTGGCGCGGGGGGCGGTAACGCGACCCTGATCAAGCTGCAGGTGGAAGGCATGGCCTGCGGTGTCATGTGTCCTCCGAAGATCAAGGAAGACCTGCTGACGGTCAAGGGCGTCGAGGACGTGAAGGTCGACTTTGAGACCAAGACCGCCACGGTCCAGATCACCGGAAACGTAGACTCAGACGCCCTGGTCAAATCTCTGCGCGAGCAGTTCACAGCGACTGTGAAGAACTGATTCCCTGCGTGTTTTGAATCACCAGGCGAACACAGGTCTGTCGGTATGCGCTGTCTTTCTCGCCTGGATGGTTCACCAGGCTGCGCAGGCGGAGGATATCTCCCAGGCCCGGATTGAATCGGCAAGCCTGAGAGCCGTCGTTGCCGACAATGCGGCCTACGGCAAGGACCATCGCCGGGGCTACAGCGGCCTCTCGGAGCTCTATCACGGCTCCTCGAAGCGTTCCATCTTCGTTCCCGCGTACGCCGGGCTCAACTACGAACATATCTTCAGCGGTGATTCGGCCAGCTACGGCTGGAATATATTCGAGCCTCGCGTCGCGACGATCAAGCTGCGCAGGGTGGGGGAGAAGAAGGTGGAGCTTTCCCAGGAGCGCACCGCCAACTGGCCCCTGCGAGGCCGTCTCAGCTATGAGCTTGCCGGCGAGGATGCCGTGGAGATGCGGGCGAGCTTTCGGCCGCTGGAGGACGCCTGGAAGAAGCATGGCTATATCGGGGTCTTCTTCGCCTCCTATATTCACGCCCCCGAGAACATGGCCATTCACTTCATCGGCCGCTCGCGGCCCGGAAAGGGAAAGGCCGCTCCACGCTGGATCAGCCACCTGCCCGCAAGCCACGGTGATCGAGCCTGCCACCGCCCGGCTGGAAGCGCCTGGGATCCGGCCTTCGATCCCGGGTTCAACATCGCCCTGGTGAAGGGAGTGTCCGAGTACGAGTATCTCTACCCCTTCTACTACGGGGTCTCCCACGGCAAGGTCTTCATCATGATGTTCAAGGATGTCGAGAAGGGCTCGGAGCTGCGCTTCGCCCAGTCACCCTCCGGCGGCGGCAAGGGGAATCCGGCCTGGGATTTTGTCTTCCTCGCGCGTGAGTACGAAATCGGCCGGGACCTGGGCTGCCCGGCGCGGGCGGGCTACCGGGATTTTCGGGGCCGCGACGACGGCATCAGGACCTGGGAGAGGTGGGCCGGCCGGAAGGTGATCCGTCCGGCCGGGGGTTCCGACTGACGGAGCTCACCGGGCGGCCTTCGGTCCGGGGCCTCAGGCGATGATCCCCTTGATCACGTGGCCGTGCACATCGGTCAGTCGCCGCTGGATGCCGTTGTGGTAGTAGGTGAGCTTCTTGTGGTCGATTCCCATCATGTGAAGAACCGTCGCATGGAAGTCGTGGATCGTGGTCGGCTTGTCCGCTACGGCGAAGCCGATGTCGTCGGATTCTCCATAGTGGAAGCCCTTCTTCAGCCCGGCCCCGGCCATGAAGAAGGTGAAGGCATCGGGGTGATGATCGCGTCCGGGGCGGTTGATTCCCTGGGTCGCCGGGCCGCGTCCGAACTCGGTGGTCAGCAGCACCAGGGTGTCATCGAGCATGCCGCGCTGGTTGAGATCTTTGATCAGGCCCGCGAAGGGCTGATCCATGCTGGCGGCCATCTTGGTGTGGTTCTTGACGACGGACTCGTGGGCATCCCAGTTGATACGGGGTGAGCCGAAGGCGCCGCCATTGATGATCTGGACAAACCGCACCCCACGCTCCAGGAGCCTGCGAGCGATCAGGCAGTTGCGGCCGATGCCTTCCGACGCCTTATTGTCGAGGCCATAGAGACTCCGGATCGCGGGGCTTTCCCCGGAGAAATCCTGGGCCTCGGGGATGCTCAGCTGCATGGCGCCGGCCAGCTCATAGGAGCGCAGGCGCGCGGCGAGGTCGCTATTGCCCGGATTGTCCGTGAGGAACTTCCGGTTCATATCGTTCAGCAGCGTGAGTCCCGCCTTTCTCTTTGCCGCGGAGACGTCAGCCGGGGTTCGCAGGTCTCGCACGAGCTCGGAGCCGCTGGTGTTGAAGGCGACTCCCTGGTGGGCGGCGGGAAGGAAACCGGCCGCCCAATTGATCGAGCCCCCGGCGGGCATTCCCCTCGGATCCGGCAGGGTGACAAAGGAGGGAAGGTTGTCATTCTCCGTTCCGAGACCGTAGCTCAACCAGGAGCCCATGCAGGGGAATCCGTTCAGTGTGAAGCCTGTGTTCATCTGGAAGGTGGCCGGAGTGTGGTTATTGCTCTTGGCGACCATCGAGTGCAGGAAGCAGCATTCATCGACGCAGGTGGCTATATTGGGCAGGATGCTGCTGACCCAGCTTCCGGATTTTCCGTGACGCTTGAATTCGAAGGGGCTCTTCATGATCAGTCCGGGCTGTCCGAAGAAACCCCTCAGCTCACCGCGCCCCTGGAGCTTCTTGCCGTGGAGTTTTTCCAGGGCGGGCTTGTGGTCAAAGGTGTCCATCTGGCTCATGCCGCCCATGCAGAAGATCTGCACGACCCTCTTGGCGCGAGCGGGAAAATGGAGCCCCCCGGTGACGCTCCCGTCACCATTGGCCGCCGCCTCCCGCTGGAGCATCCAGGTGAGGGCGAGACCCCCGAGGCCCACTCCGTTCTTCCACAGGAAGTGGCGTCTCGACATGGGGTCGCTGGTCGTTTGTTCCGTTGCTGCTTCGTGCTCAGCGTACATAGAGGAACTCCGATGCGTTGAAGATGACCCAGCAGACGGTCTCGAGACCGTGCTCCTTCGCGATGGTTTCGCACCGCTGAAGCTCATCGCCGCCCGGCTTGCGCGCGAAGGCGTAGAGCCAGGCTCTCTCGATGGGGCCGGCGCCTCCTGTACCCGCCTCCTGCTGAAGACGCGCGGCGAAACTCTTCGAGAGTCTCTGGACCAGGGAGTTATTCATCAGGGAGAGCGCCTGTAGCGGCGTCGTGGTTGATTGGCGCCTCGGCGACTTGACCGACGGGTCCGGGCAGTCGAAGACATCGAGCAGGGGGTCCTTGCCCGAGTTCACGTTCATTCGGTAGACGCTGCGCCGGTCAAATTGGGGGCCCTCCTGGTCCTTGATCTTGTAGAAGGAGGAGCCGAAGTTCGAGATGGAGAAGGGCCTGTAGCTGGGTCCGCCCATCTGGGTGTTGAGCTTGCCGCTGATGGCGAGCATCGAGTCCCGGATGGATTCGGCTTCGAGTCGCCTGGGGGGGTAGCGCCAGAGGAGGCGACTTTCAGAATCGATCCCGGAAGATTTCCTGTCCCAGGTAGAGGCCTGGAGCCAGGCGCTCGAGTGGACGATGAGGCGGTGCAGCTCCTTGAGCTTCCAGCCCCGCTCAACGAAGGTGGCGGCGAGCCAGTCGAGCAGCTCGGGGTGGGTGGGCGCCTCGCCGAGAGAGCCGAAATCGTTGGGCGAGCCGACGATGCCGCGGCCGAAGTGGTAGTGCCAGACCCTGTTGGCCATCACTCTCGCCGGCAGGGGGTTCTTCGGATCAGCGAGCCAGCGGGCGAAGTGGATGCGACGCTCGGCTTCCGGCGCGTTTTCAGCCAGCCCGAAATCTCCCGGGGGATCGCTGATGACAGAGAGCGCTCCCGGGCGAACGACCTCGGCCGGATCGCGGACGTTGCCCTTGATGAGCCTGTGGGTCGGCTTTGGCTGCTGTCGCCGTCCCGCGTAGGTCTTGCCGCCGCCGCGGGGGAGGGCGTTGATCTGTCCGCGTATTTTTTCGGCTTCGGCCATGAGGGCGGCGCGTGTGTCCCGCTGCTTCGCGGTGAGCTCCTTCAGTACGGCTTCGAGGGGAACGAAGGAGCCCCGTGAGCTGAAGGAGGTCCGTATTTCTTCCACGGACAGCGCCCGTCCGTAGAGCGCCGCCTGCTCGATTTCTCCCTTGAGGAAGCCATTGCTGGCGCCGTTATGCCGCAGGCCGAAGAGCACCTGGGCCTGGCCCTTGCGGTAGCTGATTCGGCCGCCCTGCTTGTAGCTCTGTCCATAGAGTTGTCCGTTTCTATACAGGCTGATCGAGTTGTCGGCCCCGTAGACGATGGCCATGTGGACAGCGGTCGCCGGCGCCGAGCTTTCCGCCGGTGCCGACAGGTCCCTGGTCCTGACGAAGCCGTTGCTCCCGGCCATCCAGGCTCGTTTCTTTCGTTCGGCGTAGACGATCGAGTCGAAGACCGAGCCGTTGTTGACCTGCAGCGAGATGACGCCACCGCCACCCTGGTCGAGTGTCGGCAGGTGCACCCAGGCCTCGAGGGTCTTTTCCGAGACGTCTCTTCCGAGGGGAGCCGTTGAGGCGAAGGAGTTCTTTCCATCGAGGATGAGGCGCCCGCGTTCGACCCTGGCGGAGCCGTTCAGCTTCGCGTGCATGCCGCCGACCTGGTCCTGGAGGCTGCCGTTTTCGAAGTTCCACAGGGCGATCGGCTGGGGACCCGCGGGGGCCGCCGGAGCTTTCTTCCCTTTGCGCGCATGTATTCTTTCGCGCGCGGTCTTTTCGAGCTCCCCGACCCTGGCGGTGAGTTTTTCGATCTGCGCGTTGAGGGCGGCGACCTTTTCCTGGCGGGCTTCGCGTTCAGCCTGCGAGCCGAAATCGCGCTCCCCGTGGATGACGCCATCGAAGACCGACTTGATGCGGTAGTAGTCCGTTTGCGGTATGGGGTCGAATTTGTGCGCGTGGCAGCGGGCGCAATTGACCGTCATGCCGAGAAAGCCCTGGCTCACGCAGCTCACCAGGTCTTCCATCTCCTCCTCGCGGGTCTTCAGGCGCTGGGTCTGGTTTCTCTGGCTGTTGCCGGCCTGGTCCCAGGGGCCGCAGACCAGCAGGCTGGTGGCGATGATCCCATCGGACATCACCGGCTTGAGCACGTCTCCGGCGACCTGCTCCATCATGAAGCGATCGTAGGGCTTGTCGGAGTTGAAGCTGCGAATCACGTAGTCGCGGTAGTGCCAGGCGTTGTTTCGCAGCCGATCGTATTCGAATCCCTGGCTCTCGGTATAGCGCGCGACATCCAGCCAGTGCCGTCCCCAATGCTCGCCGTAGTGTGGCGATGCCAGCAGCCGCTCGACCAGGTCGCTGTAGGCAGCCGGGTCCTTGTCGTCGACAAAGGCCTTCACCTCGGCGGGACTGGGTGGAAGTCCCAGGAGGGTGAAGGCCAGCCGGCGGATCACGGTCTCCCTGTCGGCCATGGAATTCGGCTTGAGGCCTTTTTCCCGTAGCCTCGCCAGGACAAAGGCATCGATGGGGTTGCGTACCCAGTCCGTGCCCTCGATTGCCGGCGGCGCCGGCTTCCTGACAGGCTGCAGGGACCAGTGGCCGCTCTCGATGCGGGCGGAGCCGGCGGGGTCTTCGGGCCAGGCGGCGCCCTGGTCGATCCAGGCGCGCAGCAGGCCGATTTGAGCCGGGGTGAGGCGCTTGCCGCGAGGCGGCATGACGACCTTCTTGTCCGCCCCGGAGACCAGCAGAACGAGCCGGCTCTCAGCGCTCTTGCCGGGCCGGATCACCGCTCCGGAGTCGCCCCCCTTCAGGGCCGAGGCGCCGACGTCGAGCCGGAGTCCGCTCTTCTGCTTCTTCGCGCCGTGACACTTAAAGCAACGGTCCGACAGGAGGGGCCGGATTTCCTTCTCGAAGTCCACCTGGTGCCCGGCGGCGGGAGGCAGCTCGCCTTCAGCCCCGGCCGGAACCGGGCCGCGGGTGAAGAAGAAGAAGAGGAGGATGAGCCAGGCCGCTCTGCATTTATTGCTGTGGGTGTACATCCGAGGCCTTTTTCATGGAGCCTGCTGAATCGACGGCATCTTAGGCCGTGGAGTCCCCGTAGTGTATTTCTTTTCCCGCCATTTCAACCCGGGAAAAAAAAGCGCCCGGCAAACGGTCTGTTTGCCGGGCGCCTTCCTCTTACCTGTTCCCCCGGAAGCCGGGAGCGGTGTTCATCACCCCTCGAAGTCCTTGCAGAGCAGCTCGTCGGGGGTCGGGTCGAATCCCCGGTAGGGATAGGGCGCGATGATGCCGCCGACATTGCCGTCGAACAGGGTTCGTAGTATGAGGATCGGGTCGGTGAGGTTGATGACTCCATCATCGTTGGCATCAGCGGAATCCTCGCAATAGAGGCTTCCACCGCCCTGGAAGAGCATGGAGAGCACCCGGATCGGGTCGCTCAGGTTGACGACGCCATCATCGTTGGCATCGCCCCGGACGAAGCTCGCGTCGTGGGGCTCGAGGAGCTTGAAGGCGGCACCTCCGCCATCTTCGGCAACCTCTTCGACAACATCGAGGGCCTCATCATCAGGAGCCTCTTCGTCGTCATCCCTTCGGCCACGGCCGAAGGTTCGCAGCTCATCGATCGTGCCGCTGAGAACCACGGTACCGTCCGCGCTGGCGACCGTGATGACCGCGCCCTCGAGATCTGTGACTTCCAGGACCCCGAGCGGCAGCTCGTCGTCGCGCCGCGTATCGATTCTCAGGCTTCCCCTGCCCGCCCGGCGGGCGGCGATTCTCGCGCGCATCCTGTCGAGACGGGGATAGCAGGAGTTGACCTCTCCGGAAAGAGCCAGCGTCGCTTCGGCTCCTTCCTCCTCCGCCTGCGTGTAGACCTCGACCACGGCCCCGTTGAGGGTCTCGGCCTGGCCTTCGGCCAGCTCGAAGCTTCCCCGGCGGCCCTCGAGCTCGACAGCGGTTCCATCGTTGAGTATGAGTCGCACCGAGGCGATGGGATCTTCCAGTCGCCTGACGGTTACCCGGTAGG
>JAKUSY010000509.1 GCA_022451445.1 Planctomycetota bacterium | reverse complement strand
GCAGCCCCCGTCTCAAAAGACACGATATTCCCCTCCAGGACTACCACCGGGTCCAGCTGCGGCAGAAGAACTCGACGGCCTCCCCCGGCCAGCTCTTTCCTCCAGAGAAGCTTTCCCCCAAGCGGCGCCCGGCGTGGATCGGAATTGCCGCCGCGGCCCGCCCCGCCTCTCAACGCCGACCAGCCCCCGACCTCCCCGCCGACTTCCGACTCAGAGAATCGGAAAACCGAGCGGTCGCCGGCAACCAGGACACTTCCATTCCGTAAAAGCGGAGGACGGCTGCCTGTCCCCGCGACAACGTCTCCGGCCCCCAGGCTCGCACGCCAGGCCTCCCTTCCCCGGATATGGGAGAAGCGCGGCAGCCCGCCGTCTGAAAGCACCATGTAGCAGGCGGAGAGGTCCGCCGAGAGGGCGAGAGGCGCCTGGCGTGAACAGACCAGGCCCGGCAGCTGGCGGCCCGTCGCCGCCTCGATAAGATGGAGCGCTCCTCCCCCCTTCCCATCGACCGTGAGATAGGCGAGCTTGTCCGAAGAGAGGGCGAAACCGGTCGTCATGATGGCCGGCGTCTCCAGCCCCCAGCGTTTCTCAAAGGAGCTGCCCAGCAGCTCGAGACAGCTGATTCCGCCGCCGCCACCGGCCCCCGAGGCGCTGCTGAAGAGATAGATCAATCCCCTGTGCGCGCGCAGCTCGAGCCTCCTGCCCGCTGGAGCCAGGCCCCCGAGGTTTGCGGTCGCGACCAGGACGCCTGTCGCGATATTCACAGCGGACAGGTTCTCTCCAAGAACGAGGCAGTGCCCGTTTTCATCACCGGCAAGCGCCACGGTCGCTCCCGCCGCCATGGGAACTTTCCAGGCGACAGCCGCCCGCTCCCGCGGCAGGCCAAGCAGGCTGAGAGCCTGGAGCGAACCACGGCAGGCTATCACCGCCATCTCGTCGACAACAATGGGCGCCTCGACGGCGTGATCTTCCAACCCAACGGTGGCGAGAACAGCCCCCCTGTCCGCATCGATGACCCGCAGCTCCGTTCCCCCGCCGGCCGCCGAGAGCGCCAGCAGATAGCCGGGCAGCTCGCGGCCAGACTCTCCGCGCCCGGCCAGCACCAGTGGAAAAAGCGGTGGCTCCGGCTTCCTGAGCTCCCAGAGCGGCTCACCATCGGCCAGCCGCGCGCAGGATATGCCCCCGGTCCCTGCCGCCCTGAAGATCCGCTCGCCGGCGAGGAGATCCTTCTCGCCCAGTGGCGAGGCCAGGGGGTAGCTCTCCACCGTCACCCCCTGCGCCGGGCCCTGCGCCCTCGCTCCGCCCAGGCTGCTCCCCGCGTCGCCAACGCAAAATTCTCCCACCCGCCCTAGAATAGCTATTCCAGCGACAGGCCCGGGCCAGGTGTCCGACAGCTTCTCCAGCACAAACCAGCAGCCTCCCGCGAAGAGGACAAGACCGAGGGGCCATTGCGGACGGCGGACGGAATATACCAGGGCCCTCCACCAGGTTCGCGGCGAGAGCAGCACCACGACCAGGGCGAAGAGAAGGAGAAGCAGCTGGGGCAGGAGAGCGAGCAGCCCCGGCGCCAGGCCCGGTATTACCGCCAGCAGGCTCATGCTCAAGACCCCCTCCCGGTCAGGCCTGGTTTACGGAAACCTCCGGACACCCCTGCCTTGAAATCGGCCTCTGTGAAGAACCGGCCGACAGGGAAAACAAAGCCGGGGTTTCAAGGCTGGGTAAGAAGCCCATCCTGGACCTCCTTCGCTTCACCCTCATTCTCGATGAGATCCGAATGGCAGGCTGATTTCTCGCCCTTGTGGGCCAGCTTGTGAATCTCCTCGGGAGCAAGAACACCGCGCCTCTCGAGGATCTCCTGCTGCTCAGCGCTCAGGGCGCTGGTGCGAACCGCCTGTCCACCCTCGCGCTGAAAGCCATCCGCCTTGCCGGAAGCGAACTCGACAATCTCCTTGGAAATACGAACGGAGCACCAGTCATGGCCGCACATGGCGCAGAAGTCCGTATCGACATCGAGATCTTCGTCGTGGTAGGCCTTCGCAGTATCGGGATCGAAGGAGAGCTCGAAGTGCTTTTTCCAATTGAGCGCGGCCCTCGCCTTGGTCAGCTCATCATCCTGGTCACGTGAGCCGGGAATGCCCAGGGCTATGTCGGCGGCGTGCGCCGCGATCTTGTAGGCAACGCAGCCCTGCTTGACATCGTCCTTTTTCGGCAGACCAAGGTGTTCCTTGGGGGTCACGTAGCAGAGCATCGAGGCTCCATGATAGGCCGCCGCCGTGGCGCCGATGCAGGAGGTGATGTGATCGTAGCCGGGGAAGATGTCCGTAACCAGCGGGCCGAGCACGTAGAAGGGAGCGCCATGGCAGAGCCGGCGCTCGAGCTTCATGTTGAACTCGATCTGGTCAAAGGGGATATGACCCGGACCCTCGATCATGACCTGGACGCCCTTGGCCCAGGCCCTCTGGGTCAGCTCCCCGAGGGTTTCCAGCTCCGCCATCTGCGCGGCATCGCTGGCGTCGGCGAGACCACCTGGACGCAATCCGTCTCCCAGGCTGAAGGAGACATCGTACTCCCGCATGATGTCACAGATGTCTTCGAAGAGATCGTACATCGGATTCTGCTTACCGTGAATCAGCATCCACTTGGCCAGCAGGCTGCCGCCGCGCGAGACGATTCCGATCAGCCGGTCCTTGACCAGCGGCAGATGCTCCCTGAGCACACCGGCGTGAAGGGTGAAATAGTCCACGCCCTGCTTCGCCTGGTGCTCGAGATTCTCGAGAATCACATCGTAGGTCAGGTCCTCCAGCTTGCGCTCGATGATCATGGAATAGATCGGCACCGTGCCGATGGGCGTCCTGGAGTTCCGGATGAAGGTCTCCCGGCACACATCGATCTGCCCCCCAGTTGAGAGGTCCATGATGGTGTCCGCGCCCCAGCGCTCCGCCCAGTGCAGCTTTTCAAGCTCCTCCTCGGTACCCGAACTGACCGGCG
>JAKUSY010000508.1 GCA_022451445.1 Planctomycetota bacterium | reverse complement strand
CCCTCCCATTCTTTTTCAAGCAGGATCCATGGGTTCTCTTTTTCATCCAGCTCCTCGGCAAGCGAGCCTCCCCAGGAGAACCCCCCGCGCTCGATGAAATCACCAGGCGCGCCGAGAATACGAGGCTCACTTGGCCGGTAGAGATTCAGGCAGCTCGTTTCGTCTCCGGGCCGCTCCCGCATCGCGTAGATCCCGGTCCCGGGGGCTGCCAGGGTTTTTGATACGGCATCATCGAGCCCGAGCTCGATCCTTCCCGCCTCAGTGTCAAGCCGGGGATAGAGAGGTGAAGAGGATCGCCCCACCATTGCGAAGCCTCCATTCCCGGAGCCCTTGTCGGGCTGGTCGCCGACAGGGTCCCGCTGGAAAGCCGCCACGGTGACGACCACGAAGGTGGCGCAGGAGATCAGGCCGACTGTCAACAGGCTCCGCCCGCCCGCCCTGCGCCCGTTGCGCAGGCCCAGCCGGATCAGCCCGGCCGTGCCGCTGCGGGTCATCTTTCCGGGGGGAGCGGCTCGCAGGCCCCATGAGAAAAGTACCAGGCCGGCTGACAGGAGCGCGCCGCCCGTGGAGAGGAAAGCCGGCACCGCGGGCAGGAACCCGAAAAAAGCGCCGGCGCAGAGGCAGGCCGCGAGTCCGATGAGGAGAATGCCGAGGACCAGCCTCCGCCTGCCGCTTCGAACAATATCCTCCCGTGCAAGCTGTCGGGACGATTCGCCGCTCAGAAGGCGCCGCGGCGGCAGAGAGGTCAGCCTGCGAATGACAAAAGCGCCCGTGACGGCCACCAGCGCCAGGGTCGCCACGAGACTGATTCCCAGGCTCTGGCTCGACACGTGAAGCGCGAGAAATGGGGTGTTTACCGCATCTCTCCACCACGTCTTGAGCCCCTCGATCAACAAGGCGGCATAGCCTACTCCTCCCAAGAGGCCCACCAGGGAACCCAGCAGGGTTGCCAGGAGCCCCTCCCTGGCAAGCAGGCCCCGCAGGCGCCCCCGGGAAAAGCCAAGGGATCCGAGCATCCCAAGACTTCTCGCCCGTCTCTCGAGAGCCAGCCTCAACGTCATCGAGGTCAACATAAGCCCCGCGGCGATAATGAAGAAGCTCATGCTGATGAAGAGCATCCCGAAATCGGTACCGCTTCGTGAGGCCTCAACAGCTTCCCGCCGGATCTCCCTGAAGCCAAGGCCGAAATTTTCCGGATCGATGCTCGCGCGCAGGCGAGCGGAAAAATCATCCCGCACCACCTCGGCGGCTGTTCCCGCCGGTATCTTTATCCTCAAAGAGGTGAGCTGCCCGTATTTCCCGGCCCAGAGCCTCTGTCCATCCGCGGAGTCCAGGAATGCCTTCGGGGTGGTACGGTACTCTTTCCAGTAATCCCCATCGGGACCCGGTTCCCGTATCTTTGAATGATCGATCGCAAAGGGCGGATCCCAGTCGGAGAACGTCCCGGCATCGGACACGCCCGGGTATTCAGGGGTCCAGCCCGGGTCCAGAGCAGCTCCCGCCAGCTCCACCGATCCGAGCAGCTCAAAATCAGAGGTCTTCTCAACCATGCCGTGATCCGCCCCGACCACGAAATAACGAAGCCGGACCCGGTCACCGATGCCGGCCTGCAGGTCTTTCATGGCCCAGGAATTGAGGACGATACCGCCTTTGCGGAAGGCCCGGGCGGGCGGCCTCCCGTCCACATCCAGCGGGCCTGCGGCCACGCCCCCGCCGGGCAGCAGCCAGGAACTTGCCGCGGAAACCAACGAATAGGGAATCTCGGCTCCTTCCACTTCGATCGCATTGGCGAGATAAGTGAGAACCTCCTGGCGCTGATAGGGTGAGTCGGCAGCGGCTTCGCGGGCGGCGGCCACCAACCTCGAGTCCAGCAGGAAATCACGGCTCTCAAGAGAGAGGTAGCCTCGGGCGACATCTACCCGCAAGAGCGCTCCTATGTCCTCCAGCTCCCATCGGGCGCGCAGGGCGCCTCGGGGATCTCCAGCTCCGCCGGAGCAGACAACGATAGCATTCACCTCTCCTGAGCGATCGAGAGCCTTCTGCAACCGATCGAGAGACACGAACACGTTGCGGGGAGTCTCCTGCTGCAGCCGCAAGCCGAAGAGCGCCGTCCCGCTATCCGCCTCCACATTCAGCACCGAGACCTTGAGCCGCTGAATCGCGTCCTCTCTTCGGCCGAGGGCATGCTCCCTGGGAATATCACTGTGAAGCTCGAAGCTGACCAGCAGCTCATCTCCGGATTTCGCATCCAGCTCGGTGGCCAGGGTGGCGTTGATTCTCGTCTCCCGCAGGCCGAGGCTCCAGGATCTTTGCGATCGGGCGACCTTCTCGAACCTGCCGTCGATGCCGATGATGTTGACCCCTGAGGCCCGGCGGCGATTCTCCGAATGCACCACGCTGCCCCGCAGGAGCACCATCGGTATGGCTTCGAGCTCCGGGGCGAGGTTCCCGGCAAGCTCTTCACGGAAAAATTTCGGAGAGTCCAGGGAGTATTTCGTCCTCCCCAGGCGTTCAAGGGCCTGGGTCCGCAGGCTCTCCCTGACGGAGTCGCCAACCAGCAGGGCCCCACAGATGACCGCGCAGGTGGTGGCGATACTGGCGGCCACGGCAAGGTAGGACCTTCCATGCCAGACCAGGCTCTTCAATGATAGGCTCCAGCTGCTCATCCGCTAATCCGCAGCCTCCTGGAGGTTCCTCCCGGCAAGCTCCAGCCGTCTCCGGAAGCGACCCGCCAGGAGTCCCGAATGAGTCACGACGACCAGGGTGGCCGAGAGCGCGGTGTGCAATTCGACGAAGAGATCGGCGACCATCCCAGCCGACTCGGCATCGAGGTTGCCCGTTGGTTCATCGCAGAGCAGCAGCCCAGGGCCGCCTATCAGGGCTCGGGCGATAGCCGCCCGCTGGCGTTCACCGCCTGAGAGCTCGGAGGGTCGATGTCCGGCACGCCCGGTGCGGCCCACCCTGCGGAGCAAATCCATGGCCCGGG
>JAKUSY010000507.1 GCA_022451445.1 Planctomycetota bacterium | reverse complement strand
GCAAGAGGTTTGTCCATCGCGTCGCCGTCGTGCGACGGTTGCTGCCGGGAGTACAGCCTGGCCGGAATCGAGTCGCTTGTTGCAGTGACGGCATCTTCGGCCGGGGATGTTGAAACGACCTTGCGAGGTTTTTCGGATGGCCCGGTCGAGTTCCTCACTCGCCCGGCGCGATCGGTGTCCTTCCGGTCCAGCGAGCCGCTCGACCTTCCTCCCGGGCGGGCCATCTACCTGCTCGTCTGCCGTTTCCTGGTCTGATCCCGGGTCCTGTTTCCGGCGGAAGGCCCCGGGGAACGCCTCGGGCTGACTGCGTTGACGGCGGGCCGGAGACAAGCTTCTGTGCGGGTGACTGAAGACCAGGATTCTGTAGAGGGTAGATTATGCGTATTTCGAAGCGATGGATGCTCCATCGGGTTTCCATTCTTGCGGCGTTTTTTGCGGCGGCCGTCGTATCGGCCCAGGATGGCGGGGTCGAAATTTTCTCCGGCATGACGATTTTTGAATCGGGCAGCCGGACTTCTCTAAGCCACCTCTATTCTCGCCGCGGTAGCCTGTTCAGCGGTTCAGACGAGGTGCCGAATTCAGAGGACAGCTCCATGGAAGAGCATCGCGCTGTTTTCGGCTTCACTCATGGAGTGATGCCTGATCTGTCGCTGAGTCTTCTTCTTCCTGTCCTCCGGAAGGAGTCCAGCAACCTACCTTTGTCGGGAGTGACACAACGTAGCGAAGGGCTTGGCGACGCAGCCCTGCTTGGGAAGTACCGGTTTTTCAGCGTGTACTGGGAGCAGAGCGCCTTTCATGTCGCCGCGTTCGGCGGCCTGGAGTTGCCGACGGGTTCATCGGGGGAGCGTGACGGCGCGGCGTTCCTGCCGTTTTCCATGCAGCTCGGCTCGGGGTCTGTCGATGCGATCGGCGGCGTGGTCCTGACGCTCAGCATCGCGAGGTTCCGCTTCGATGCGTTGGCGCTCTACAAGGCCAATAACGAGGGGAGCCGTGATTTCTCCGAGGGGGATTTCTTTGTCCTGGGCACCAGCTTCGCCTACCGGTTTTATCATGCTAAATATCCCGGCCCATCGGCGAGCGCCAAGGTCGGTTTGAGCTGGAGACAGGAGGACCCTGATGAACTCGCCGGGGTCGCGGATGCCAATACCGGCCTGAGCGAGCTGAGGCTTATAGCCGGACTGACCTACCATCCCTATCCCGAGATTGACCTGGTCGCTTCAGTCGAGGTGCCCGTTTACGGGGACTACGATGGAGAGCAGCTGGCCCTGGACGTCCGTACTTTTTTCGGTTTCGGAATCCGTTTTTAACAAGAAAGAAAATCATGAATAAAGTGATGACAGCTACTCTCGGGCTTTTTCTCGCAGGCCTCTGCGGTTGCGGGAGCGCGCCCGAGGTTCTCAATCCCGATGGAAAGGCCTACGCAATTCTCCATCTCGCCTTTGATTCGTGAATATGAAACGATGCGGCCTTCGGATTGGTGAAGGCCTTGAAGCGCCGGGCCGGCGCTCACGCAGTTACGCTCGATACGATCGGTGGAATTGCCCACTACAGCCTGCTGGAATCGAGGAAGATCGACTTTAAGGAGCTCGATAAGGCCTGCAAGAGCGCCAGCTACAAGCTCGTTGAGGTGAAGCTCGAGGCCTGGGGCGAGGTTGTTTCCGTTGCCGGCAAGGATGGCAGGTATCTGAAGCTTCGCGGTACCGGGCAGCTGTTCAGGATTTCAGGCAATCTTCCCGAGGGCAAGGTTGAGGGCCTGGTCGGAGAGATTACCGGCTGGGATGGGAGCGAGGTACGGTTCAAACCGGTGAAGCCGGTGAAGACGATAGAGCTGCTGCCCGGGAATTGAAAGACGGGGGAATGCTATGTTCCACCAGTCAGGGTAGCTTCGCGGCGAGCCTCGCTTCTGTGCGCGAATGCTCCAGCTTGCCGGCGAGGTTTTTCCATTCGTTCGGGTCGCTCGACAGGTCGTAGAGTTCGCGCGTCCCATCTTCGTAGCGGATCAGCCTCCAGGAGCGGGCGCGGACGGCGTGCCGGCCTTTTCCGAAGGTGGTCACCACGGCGCGACCTGTGTCGGTCCCGGGGTTCTCGAGGAGAGGCTTGATCGAGCGGCCGTCGAGATCTTTACGGCCGGGCAGTCCCGCGAGGTCGATGAGGGTAGGGTAGAGGTCGACCAGGCTGACCGGGGAGGGGGTCCGCTGCCCGGCCCATTTCTTCGCGGCCGGCTGGCCGGCGGCCGGTACGATCAGCAGCGGCACGCGGGTAGAGCGCTCCCAGCCGGTCCATTTGCCCCAATGCTGTTTCTCCCCGAGGTGCCAGCCGTGGTCGCTCCACAGGACGACGATCGTGTTGCCGGCGTGGGGGCCTTTTTCGAGCGCTTCGAGGAGCCGGCCGACCTGGGCGTCAACGAAGGTTACGCAGGCGAGGTAGGCGCGCACCGCCGCCTTCCATTGGCCGTGCTTCAGCACGGTGGCGTGCGCTCCCGCAGTCACTGCCTCAAGCGCTGTTTTTCTGCCGGCCGCTTCCAGGTCGTCGAGATCTCCCTCGGATGCCGGCGGCAGTGAGATGGATTCCTCCGGGTAGCCTTCGAAGTATTTGCGGGGGGCGAAGAGCGGTATGTGGGGACGGTAGTAGCCGACCGCCAGGAAGAAGGGCTTTTCTTTTTTCTTTCGCAGCCGTTCACAGGCCCAGGCGGTTATTTTTCCATCGCCCATCTCATCGTCGCCGACATCGAAGGGGCCCCAGTCAAACGACTCGCCCTTGGGGTCATCCGGGGCGCGGTCGCTCGGCATGCGGTTGAGGGGCAGGATGATGGTTTTGCCGCCGCTCTTGATCTCGTGACGCGGCTCACCTCCCTTGCTCGGCAGCTCTTTCTTCGTATAGGCCACCTGCTTCTTGCTGAGCGGGCTCCAGCGTTGCTCGGTGGAGAAGAACTTCTCAAACAGCCCGGAGCTTCCCTTGTGCAGGAGCTTCCCGGTTCCGAAGGTCGAGT
>JAKUSY010000506.1 GCA_022451445.1 Planctomycetota bacterium | reverse complement strand
TGCCTGCCCGGAAAGTTTCTACGCAGGCTGGCCGGGCCGCAGATCTCAGCGCAGGCTCTCGAGGAAATCGAGGATGCCCTGGGCCTGGCCATCAGCCAGCCGGCGGTTGCTGCAGAGGAAATCGCTGAATCGCTGGCCATCCCAGGTGAAGTTTCCGATTCGGCAGGGGTCGATCGCTATGCAGTCGCAGATATGGTGCGCTTCGAGATAGACTCCCAGGTCGGTAAAGAGCGCGAGCATCCGGGCGATCTCGTCGGCGGTAAGGTACCGGGCCGGGAGCGCTTCCGGCACCGCGCAGGCGATCTCGCCAAGGAAGAACTTGATGCAGGGCTCTCCCGGCTGGCCGACCCTGAGTATGACCAGTGCCACTCGGTAGCTGCCATCGGCTTCCTTGGTGATGGTGGCTTCGAATACCCTGCCGACCTCCGGGCAGAAACCCAGGCCGGGGCTGAAGGCGAGCTGGAAGCGGTCGAAGTCGGAACTGTCCCGGCTGAGGAGCTCGGCTCCACACGCTCCGACCTCTTCGCAGCCGAGGTCATCGCGGACCCTGGTATCTTCACCGCAATCCCAGGGTCCGGGGGCGGGAGGGGGTTCTCCGCCAAGGAAAAGGAATTGGAAGGTATAGACCGCGTCGCTGAGATCTATGCTGCCTGAGTCGTCGGCATCCGCGGCATCCTGGCAGCCGGGGCGGCTGGCGCCCCCGAAGAGATAGGTGAGGGTGGCGATTCCATCGCTGAGATCCACGGTGCCATCGCCGTTTGTATCGCCGCGGCGAAAATTATTGCACAAGTCTCCAAAGCCGCCGAAGCCCGATGCCGTCGGGATGATCACCGCGCAAAGCACGAGAAGCGTTTTTTTGAGCAAGATCTTCGTCCTTTCTATTTCACCCGGTTTCCAGTGAGGAAGTTCCCCGAGTTTTCGTATGCCTATCTTACCGTCAGCCTCGGCGTTACACAGCAACGGCCTGTGAAGACTGTCCACAGGCCCGTTCCTGTTCAGTCTCCCCCGGTGGTGTCCCCGTGGTATTTCAAGCCGAACGGCAGGTAGAGAATCAAGCTCGCCACCACCATCAGGATGATCATGCCGAGGACATACCAGGGCCAGTCGCCGATGATAAGCGCACTTGCCACCAGCGGCGGTTCGCAGAGGAAAACATAGTTGGTGCCGAGGATCCAGTTGATCATCCCGATGGCCAGCAGCATGGGCTGTCCGAGCAGGGAAATTTTCCACCAGGAGCCCCGCCCAGGTCTCATGCCGAGGGCGAAGGTGAGGTAGAGAGCCGCGGCAAGGATGCCTCCATGCGCTATGTAGTAATGGAGAAAGACCAGGGTCTCGCCTCCCAGTGTTCCATCTGCGTTGATTACTCCCGGGGCCAGGGTAAACTCCGGGGTTGCCAGGGAGATGATCGCTCCGGGAATGCCCCAGTAGAAGAGGCATTCGTAGACCTTCTGGTTTCTCCACAGCAGCGCCACCCAGGAGAAAATCGCCGTGAGATCACAGAGGTGAAGGGGGAGGCAGGTGCCTATTTTCCAGAGCCCGCGGCTTGCGAGGTAGGGATGGATCAATAAATCACTGGCCAGCAGGAATACTCCCAGGATGACCGCCAGGCGGGCGCGGCCCTTGCTTCCAATACGGACGCCGGCTAGGACAAGGGCCGCGATGACGAGCAACGAAGCCCCCAGGGCTTTCAGCCAGAGTGGAGTGAGAGGCGCCAGGGTATCGTGCATGGATTCCCGTTTTTTTTCCCTGTCCGGGTCAGATCTGGAGTAAACCCTTCGAGTTCCAGTATAGCTAAAACCTGCCGGTCTTTGACCGAAGCCCGCAGTTTTCTTTCCTTCTGATCCTTCACACTTTTACAATGACCTTGTTGGATTCACCTCATTCAGTTGCGGTAGCAGTCTTGACACTATCGAGAAACCTTTGCTTATTACCTGCCCTGTGCTGCCTCACTGGCTGCGGCTACACTGAATCCCCGTCTACGGCCCGTCTGGCTCCGGCGGCTTTTCCCCAGGGCATCGAGAGGGGGCCGCAGCTCGCCCTGCCTTCGCCGCGCTCGATGACCATCGCCTGGAGATCTTTCATCCGCACGCAGGGCGCGGTCGTCTATTGGAGTGATGGGGGGGCTGCCCATACCGTTGCAGAAGCTTCCGTGACAATGGCTCACGCTGTTCTGCTGGAAGGCCTGGAGCCGGCGACCACTTATTTCTACCAGGTCTTGCAGGATGAAGAACCCGTAGGGGAGGTTCACTCCTTCTCGACAGCCTCGGAGGAGTTTGGGGCCGCGTTGAGGTTCGCAGTGCTTGGGGATCACGGCTGCGGCTGCACCGCGCAATATTCGCTCATCGATGTTATCAAGGACAGGGAGCCTGACCTGGTTCTCACCACCGGTGACAACGCCTATTACACCGGCAGCGAGACCGAGGTGCTCCAGAACTACTTTGTCCCGCTGGCCTCCCTCATGGACCACGTTCCTGTCTACCCCTGCCTGGGAAACCACGACGTGATGACTGAGAACGGCAGGCCGCTGCTGGACTCGGTCTATCTGCCCACCAACGAGGCGGACGGCACCGAACGGTTCTACTCCTTCGATCGCGGTGACTGTCACTTCATCGCCTTGGACTCTAACAAGGATCTGTCCGAGGAGAGTCTTCAATACGAGTGGCTCGAGGATGATCTGCAGCGTACGGGGGCGACCTGGATCATCTGCTATTTCCACCACCCGATCTACAGCGATTCGTCCCACGGTGACGCCCTGTGGCTTCAATGCATCCTGCCTCCGCTTTTTGACCGGTATGGCGTTGATCTCGTCCTGTCCGGGCACGAGCACAACCCCCAGACAACCTATCCAATCACGGGACTTGAGAACCGGCTCGGGTGTATCAGCCCCCCGATGGGGTGTTGGGAAACCGCTGATGCGGCGATGGAGCCGAGCTACCTGAGTCCGAACGGGACGATCTACGTGGTGACGGGCGGCGGCGGCTGGAGTCTCTATCCC
>JAKUSY010000505.1 GCA_022451445.1 Planctomycetota bacterium | reverse complement strand
GGACAACCGCCTCGCCCGGCAAGCGCAATCCCAACGAACAGAGTGTATGCCAGCCGCCGAATTGGGCGGAATCGATCCCTAAATCCGTAAGCTTGTTGGCCTCGAGTTCGATCAGCTGCACCTCGATCATGATGCGCCGCGCGGGCACGTCAATCGTCTCGACGAAGGCCTTGATCTTCTCTATATCCGCAGCGGTACCGACAGCCATCATGCCGCCGCGCGCCTCGGTGGAGGAGGTCTTGTCGAAGCTCATCACCAGCGACCCGGTGTTGGTGCTGCCGCCGTAGCCCTCCGGCATGGTGATCGCGTCCTTGCGGGGCATGTCGTAGACAAACGGCACCCTGGGGGCGGAAGAGATCGGCGAGTTCTCCTTACCGCTGCCCTTCTCAATGTACATCTCGGTCTTGCGCGTCAGGGTACGCTGCTTATCTCCCTGCTTCCAGGTAAGGGCGTCGTCGGCGGCGGTCAGCTGCCACACGTTGCAGAGTCCGGCCATCAACAGGGCATCCATCGCCAGGCGAACATCCACATACTTCGGCCTCAGGATCTCGCGCTGGAGGTCAAGGTCGAGCTGGTCGTAGCGATCCAGCATATCGAGGATCTTGAGGGAGAGCGGATCGGTGGCCGCATCGGTTTCCCCGAAGATCACCAGTGACTGCTTCTTTCCCTCTACCTTGCTGAGATGGCCCTTCTTGACCCAGTCCGGCCGGACACTCTCGATGAAGCTAACCGCCTCGGTGGCTCCCTTGTGAAAGAGCGTCTTGAAGGTGACATAACCCGGAGGCCTCGCCGCCGGCGTCTCCTGGGGCGCGGGCTCGGCCTTGGCGGCAGCAGGTTCGGCCTTGGGAGCCGGCTCGGGAGTGGGCTCTCCGCCGCGAAGAACAGGCTCTTCCTTCTTCTCCGGCGCCGCTGGAGCGGCGGGAGCGGCCTCCCCGGGCTTCGCTTCCTCTGCAGGGGGCGGCGTGGCAGCCGGGGGTTCCGCGGGCTCCGGCTCATCGGCGGGCGTCTTCGCCCGGGCGGCCTTCAGCCGGTTCAACGCATCCAGGACATCCTGGTTAATATCGGGATTCCCCTCCTCGCCCGGAGGCTCAGCTTCCGCGGCCTCCTCCTCAGCCTCCACGGCAGCTTTCACCGGCACGACCTCGCCCGAGACGGCCTCCGGCTTTGCCCCGGCTTCAGCCGGGTCAGCAGGCGAAGCTGCCGAAGCGGGAGTCCTGTCACGATTCAGCTCCTCCAGAAGCGCGAGAGCGCGGCTGTCATGGATCCGAACGGGAACCTCATCCTCGACAGCAGCCGCCTCGGAGACGGCTGCGGGATTCGTCTCGCCGGCCTCCACCGCCGGCACTGGCGGCTCATCTCTTTCGGCCTGCTCAACGATCACCTCTTCGGCTCCGGCCTCTACAGCGATGGCTTCGGCGGGGGCCTGTTCTTCAGCGGCTTCCGGCGCCGTGGTGATCTCTTCAGCCTCGGTGGAATTCCCGGTGGTTTCTTCCTTCTGAACCCCGGCCGGGGGCTCGGTGGTCTTGCAGCTGACTACGATTCCGCCCGCTATCGCGCAAAGCAGAAAAAACGTACTCAACCAGCCGGAAAAGGTACTTCCTCTGGTCTTCATTCTTGGCTCCTTGGTTCTCTTCACTTTCAGTTCCTTTCATCCGCCTGGGAGGCTGCTCTCCAGGCTCATCATCAACGGTCTCCAACAAATACGAAGGCCGCCCACTGGCGCGGGTGACTGTATTTTCCCTTCAGCATGGCAAGCTTCGCCTGCCGCAATGCATCGACACGCTCTCTGCCGTGACGAATCCAGTTATCGTAAAACAATCTCATCAACTCGGCTGTCGCCGCGTCCTCTACCTTCCAGAGGCTCACCAGCAGGGCGCCCGCTCCGCAATGCAGAAACGCGGTGGCGAGCCCGACCGGGTCATCCCCGCCCTGGACCTTATTGCGTCCCGTCTCACAACCCGAAAGAGTCACCAGCCGGTTCCCCTTCAGGTCCAGTGAATAGATCTCCCAGGCCCTCAGCAGACCATCCCGGGAGCCAGGCTTCGCTGAGCGGCCGCTCCCTCCCGGCGCGAGAAACAACTTCGACTCCCAGGGCCTGGCTGGATAGAACTCCCCGTGACAGGCGAAGTGGATCACGTCCTGCCCCCTGCACAGGCCTGCGATCACGCTTTCCTTGGCCTGGTCTCCGCTCAGCACGACACTCTCACGGAAGCCGGGGGAAAAGGCGGCGACCTCCTTGCGCGCATGGGCCAGGCGAACCTTGTTCGGTTTCCCGTCCCGATCGTAGTCGGTATCCGGATCGGCGAACGCGAGCAGCTTCAGGGGCCTCTTCCCGGCGCTCGGCCCCCCGGCCCCGCCGCGAACCGAGTTCAGGCGGAGGTACCTCAGCAGGCTGGCACTCTGGAGATATGAGATCGTCCATTTCTCCACCTGGAAACCCTCCGGCCCCAGGAGAGTCTCAAACGGCAGCCGGTGCAGGGGGCCGTGGGGAATGACCAGGACCCGGGCCTTCTTCACCCGGGAGGCTACCGGCTCGAGGAGCGCCCTGTACAACTCCCCTGCCAGCGCCGGATCCGAAGCGGAGCCCGCGAGGTAGGCCCTGACCTTGTCTTTCAGTTTTCCAGGGCTGAGCTTCAACTCCAGGGCATCCACCTTCGCATCCTGCACCAGGAATACCGCGAGGGAATCGCCAAGCGAGAAGTATTCCAGCAGGGCTGTGTCCGCGGGCAGCTCGGCGAAAATCTCGGCCGCTGTGGCGGGCGCCCCATCCACGAGCATCCCCAGGAGCGGCTCCTTGCCCGCCGCCGCCTTGATCCTCTTCTTGACTGAGGCCATCCGATCGCGCAGGACGTTGAATTCCTCCCGCTTGCCGCCAACTCCGAGCACGCTCAGGGCCCGCCCGCTGCGCGACGCGCTCTCCCTCCCATTGAGCGACACGTACTGCCGATAGAGCCCGCTGCTGCCGGAATCAGCGAGCGTGACGAATCGCCAACCCATC
>JAKUSY010000504.1 GCA_022451445.1 Planctomycetota bacterium | reverse complement strand
GGCCTGGGCCTGGGCCTGGGTCTGGACCGCCAGGGGGAATCTTCACGCAACTCGGATGGTTGGCGCAATCGAGATCGTCACAGTCGACATCCCCATCCCCATCGTCATCGACCATGTTTTCACAGATCTCTATTCCCGGTCCGACGCAGAACGGATGGCCGAGGCAGTCTTCGTCGAGACAGTCCACCTCCGCATCCAGGTCATCATCGAGATTGTTGTCACAGATCTCGGGTCGCGCTCCCTCGCATTGCGCGGCGTCCTCGCAGTCCGCATCGGCGCAATCTGTCGCCCCATCCCGATCGTCATCGAGACCGTTGCCGCAGATCTCGGGCGGCGCTTCGCCGTCTTCCTCCACTCCGAGACTGCCATCGGGAGGATTGGGGTTGGCTGCCTCTCCGGGCGGAGAGTTGTTGATGAAATCCCTGCCGGCCTCCCTTGGATTCCCCCTCTCGCCCTCCGAGAGAGCGTGGAGCCACTGCCCCGGCTGCGCAGGCGCTCCACCATATAGGTAAACCGATGCCCCGGAACCCGCCGCCAGGCTGTAGGAATGACCTCGCCTGAGAGAATGGGTCCACAACGCCGAGAAGCCATCGCCTTCGTCACGAAACGCGAGCACCTCGGTATCACCTTGGGGACGGGCAGGTTCGGCGGGAGAACGGCTGAACGTTGTCACCACGACATCGTTGAGGGCGATGTAGGCCTGGCCGGGCATGTCTTCCATCGAATCCGCCACCCGGCTCCATACCCATCTCGTCTCCAGGGTGTCCCTGTCCAGGGAGCTGACGGCCAGGAACGGCCTGCCCTGGTCATCATTCATGCGGTGCGACAGGATCACGATGCCCCTGTTTCCGATCACCGGCACGATAGCGATACCCGGCCGCGGGGAAGGAGGTGAAAGATCCTGCCTGATCCGCAACAACCGCAGGTCCCAGTCCAGCTTGGCGATGCCTCCCTCGACACCGACGTAGACGTTGCCCTCCTCATCGATGGAAGGCGCGCTGATCGCCATCTCGACAGGCCCCAGCGCGGCGATCGTGAAAGGACCGGTCTCGAGCTCGCCCCCGGTCTCGCTGTCGAGAGCGACAAGGTAACCCGAGCCCTTATCGAAATAGGAAAAATAGACACGGTTACGCGCTGAGTTGATCGCCAGCGAATCCGAATTCGACATCCTCGCTCTGTATTCCCAAGCCGGTAGACCCATACGGTCGATCTTATAGACCATGCCATCCCTTCCATCCCCTCCATCCCTGCCCTCGGTCCTGTAATACAGCCCCTCCTCTACATGGGGAGGGCTGCCGAGAACGCCCGCGTCAAGCGCCAGGGAGGCGGGGGAGATTCTACCGCTGTTGCAGCGCGCTCTGAACTCAGGAGGGGCCTCGGGAGGGGGGAAGATGAGCCTGCTGGAACGCAGGGCGGGATCGATTTTGTAAATACTCCCGCTTGCGAAACCGACGAAGAGCTCCCCCCAGGAATTCTGCACCGGCCCCGTAATCCCGGTCTCGCCCTCAAACACCAGTCGGGCGCGAACCTCTCCGAACTGGCTGATCTTCCAGAGCGCGGGAGGCGCCTCCGGGGTTCCGCTGACCGTCGCGAAGATGGTGTTGCCCTGGCCCACGATGAGCTCCTTGAACTCCCCTACTCCATTGGTATTGATCCGCCATTTGCTCATCGGCGGGTCCTGCACCGGCGCGGCATAGGGCGATTGAAACGAGCTCCTCGCGTTCGCCCCGAACTGGCTCCAGGCTTTTTCCGGAGAGATGTCGTAGATAATCTTCCGGATCACATCGAACTCGAAATCGACCCCGTCTTCCCCATCCAGGTCCACCGGGATATCGGGCAGAGAATACCAGGCCTTGCCCGTTCCGTCCCAGCCGAAGGTGAGATGGAACTCACCTGTCGACCTGTAACCATCGAGCACCACCGAATGAAATACCGGGCGCTCATCGCTGGGCCGGAGCCCCATGATGGACAGGTGGCAGGGCCTGCCGAGCCGGATGTTCGAGGTGGCGATACCGGCGGTCACCGGGCTCCAGACTCCCGCGGGATCCACCACCTGGCGTGCCGATCCGAAAAAGAAGTCCTCGAGGTAATTCTCCGCGGTGGCCTCGACGGCCGACCCCCGCGAACCGTAACGCGCCTGTATTTTTATGCCGATTCTGAAGAAACCGTCGGTGAGAGAGCCAAAGTCATCATTGTAGGTAACTTCTCCCGAGAGATCTTCGAAGGTGGCAAAATTCCGGCGAACAGCGTCCTCGGGTATACGGATCGTCTCATCAAGCCGACATTCGTCTCCGGCCGCCAGCATGCATCTCAGGAACTCGTAGTTGTCGGGCGCCGTTATATCGTTGACGCCAACCTGTCCCCCCGGCCCGGGAGGGCCTCCGGGTGGCGGCTCACCGTTTCCCTTCTCATCCTCGTATAAAAGTTCCATGCGCTGCGGATGCTGCCAGTATTCCATGATCTGGCAGATCGAGATCGCCGCGCAGCCAACAGGAGGCCGCACAAGGGCGAGCTCATCACCAGGATCGGTCCCTGTCTCCAGGGCGTCTCCCACCAGGGGGCAGCTGCCGTTGTAATTCTCATCCTCGCCCGAATGCACCTGGCCCCAGAGATGCCTGTTGCTGGGATTCGGTTCCCGCTGCAGCAGGGGCCCCCAGGTCTCGGCCTCACCGGCCCCGGAACCATCAGGCGGGGTGAATACCCGCCGCCAGCGGCGCTCGTTGCCCTGCACCCGCGCTCTCGATGCCTCCGGGCGCTTGTCGGCCATCCGAAGGCGGGCCGAGACGTCGGCAAGCACGAGGTGAAGAAGCGGCGAGTAGGCCAGGTCGCGGAAAGGAAGGGTTCCGGAAAAATTATAGCCGAGGACCGGCTCGAGCCGGGTGTCGGCCGAGACGATAACGAAACCTGCCGGAGCCAGGTCGGCTATGACGGCGAAGACGCCGCCGGCCGATTCGATCTCACGAATTCTCTCTACGGACAGCTCCCCCCGGGCGCCATTTGCC
>JAKUSY010000503.1 GCA_022451445.1 Planctomycetota bacterium | reverse complement strand
CCCACGGTCCGGTTGTTGTAGGTCGCCAGCCCGTTGTTGCCGGTGCTCAGGGCGTTGAGGACCTCGTCCGCCGCGTCCGGCAGGGTCTCTACATCTACGGCTTGCGCGGTGTTGAGCGTGAATATCGCAAGGCAGATGAAGGCCGCGGCCTTCCCGGTGTTTCTCAGTGAGGAGCTGAAACGTGTAAACATCTTTCGACCCTTTCCGCTTCCTGTGTGTGGAAGACAGATTTAATCCTGTAGGAGGCGGCAATCGACCCTGATTGCAGACCTGAACAGGTAGCTAAAATATGATTTTGAAAAGCGGGTTGAAAACCCGACGTTCCTTTGCAGAGTCCTCGATGAACTCTACGACCCAAGTTCGATCCTCTATCTTCCAATACTGGCGAATGAATGTCCAGATGCCAGTGGCCTATCTCTGAAAAAAAATCGGGATCCGGAGTGGGGGATTTTCCGCGAATCGGAATCCCGAGTGTGTTCTTGAGTGCGACCCCCGGATACCTTATATTCAGGTCGCCTGCCATGAGCAGGCAGGTTGTTTGGGACGTGACCTGCGGTTCTTATTGACGGCCACAGTTTGACGGCCACAGTCCAGGCAGCTTCGCTTCGGTTATTTTGGGTCTATTTAATATGTATAAAGGTACACTGGTGGGAGAGCCGTTCTGCACCCGGGTATTTTGAAAGGAACGTGAATATGAGTCCATTTTCCAGTGCAGAGGGTCCTAGAGGCCTCTTTTTGAGAGTCGGCTGTATCCTGGCGGTTGTTTTTCTTTTCAGCGCCTCGCTTCGGGCGGAAATCATCGCGGATTCGTCCGATGACTGGTCAACTACCGGAGAGCAGGGGGAGAACGGCTGGTACAACGGCTATTATAACCTAACTACTGATTTTGACTTAAGTTACGAGTTAGATGATTTCATCGAGTTCGATCCGATCGAGCATTGGCGAGGCACCAACTGGCGGCTCGTTCCCTCGAACGCCCCCTGGACGACCATCGGCAACGCCGCGGGCGCCGATTTCGTTCATCCCAACGGCATCAACAACGGCGAGGAGCATTGGGCGATTCGCCGCTGGGTCTGCGATCGTGATGGTGAGTTTGCAGTGACCTGGCATCTGCGGGCCCAGAACCTGAACGGCAACGGCACCACCGGCAGGCTTTTTATCAATGGTGAAGAGGTGGACACCGCCGCTGTGGCTGGAAATGACGGTGAAGGCGTTACGCGAACTGTCTGTTCCGAGCTGGGAGAGGGGGACATTGTCGACCTGGCTCTGACTCCTGTCGGGCCCTCCGGAGACGTCAACGATGGCGCTGATGGATCCTACACTCGCCTGACGATCGATGATGAGATCCCCGACGAGGATGGGGATGGCGTGAACGACTGCGAGGACAATTGTATCTCTGTCCCCAACGAGGACCAGCAGGATGAGGATGGAGATGGCATGGGGGATGCCTGCCAGCCGATCGCCGATTCCTCCCTGGACTGGTCGCTCGATGGCGAACAGGGAGCCAACAACTGGTACTACGGCTACTACAATCTCACCCTGGACGAGGAGCCCGGCTACGAGGCGGACGATTTCATCGAGTTCGATGAGTTCGAGCACTGGCGAGGCGCGAACTGGCGGCTCGTTCCCGCGAACGCCCCCTGGACGACCATCGGCAACGCCGCGGGCGCCGATTTCGTTCATCCCAACGGCATCAACAACGGCGAGGAGCATTGGGCGATCCGCCGCTGGATCTGCGACAGGGAGGGCGACCTGGCACTGACCTGGAGCGTCCAGGCCCAGAACACCGGCGGCAACGGAACCACCGGCATCCTCTTTATCAACGGCGAAGAGGTTGACCGGGCCGTGATCGCGGGCAACGATGCACGCGGTGTGACCAGGGTCCTCTGCCGGAGCCTCTTAGAGGGAGACATCGTCGACCTTGCGCTGACCCCTGTCGGCCCGGGCGGCAATACCGGAGATGGCGCCGATGGATCCTACAACCATCTGAGCATCTCGGCTTCCCAGCCGCAGAACGATGGCGATGGCGATGGTGTCATCGACTGCCTGGACAATTGTCCCGAGACCGCCAACGAGGCCCAGGCTGACACCGATGAGGATGGGATCGGCAACCTCTGCGATAATTGTCCAGCCGAGGCGAACCCGGACCAGGGCGACTGGAACGAGAACGGCCGTGGAGACGCCTGCGAGGAGCCTCCCTACGCCGACTCGGTCGTCGACTGGTCGCCCGTCGGTGAGCAGGGTGTCAACAACTGGTACTACGGCTATTACAACCTCACCGCCGATGCCGACGGCACCTTTGATGAGGATGATTTCATCGAGTTCGATCCGAACGAGCACTGGCGCGGCAATATGTTCCGGCTGGCGCCCTCCAACTGCCCCTGGACCCTGCTCCAGCAGGAGGGCACGCATCCCAACGGCACCAACAGCTGCCCCAACGAGGAGCACTGGTCGATTCGCCGCTGGGTGAGCGACCGCGACCAGATGGTGTCGCTCATCTGGCATATCCGTGAGGTGAACCTCGGAGGAACCGGGGTGAGCGGCATCCTCTTCCACAACGGCGCCGAGATTGACCGGGTCGTTATCGCCGGCGGTGACGGGGTCGGAGCGACCCGGACCAGGGTTGTCGAGATCGCCGAGGGGGATGTAATCGACCTCGCCCTGACCCCCACCGGCCCCACCGACAACCGCCACGATGGCTCCGACGGCTCGGCCAACTGGCTGCGGATTACGGGGGATCTCCCCGATACAGACGAGGATGGTTTCCACGATGGCATCGACAATTGCTGGGAGATCTGCAACGGCGGACAGGATGACGGCGACGATGATGGCCTCGGAGACGCCTGCGATAATTGTCCGGAGAACGCCAACGCCGACCAGGCCGATCTCGACCAGAACGGGACGGGAGACGCCTGCGATGATGTCGATGGAGATGGAGTACCCGACACCGAGGACAATTGCGTCGAGGTCGCCAATGCCGACCAGGCCAACGAGGACGAAGACGATT
>JAKUSY010000502.1 GCA_022451445.1 Planctomycetota bacterium | reverse complement strand
GGGCCTTCTCCACCGAGGTCCGCCAGCTTTCGAAGCGTGTCTTCATCGATCAGTGAAGAGCAGTAGCCCACCAGGAGGGAGTAAAGCGGCGCCCACTCCCAGCAGCTGAGGCTGAACGTCCCCTGGCTGGCGTTTTCCTTGCTCCGCGCTTCCATCTTCAGGCTCATCCTGGTCGTCATGATCGCATCCCTCTCTCTCAGTTTCACTGGTCGTTTCAGCTTCCGGACGGCCTCCCTGACCGCCTCAACCAACCAGTGTGGTGAAGGGCGTGGGCATAACCTGGAAAATGAAAATCCCCGGCGGTTTCCTCCCGAGTGAATCGAACAGGCATAAAAAAAAGCGCCTGGCCAGCTAGCCAGGCGCCTGGGGAAGCTCCGCGGAGAGCACAACACGGAGCGGCCCCACGGAAAGTTTCGACAGCGAGCCATGGTGATAGAACCGTAACCATTTAGTGTTCGGGGTCTCTACCACCCAGGACCGCTTTGCCGTTGATTTTCTGTTAGAGAGCGACAAGGAACGCCCACCGGAACAGCCGAGAGAGCGGAAAGTTCGGTTGGATCCAGGCCAGTCAGACTGCCCGCAAAGGGCGTTCCTGTCGCTGGCCGAAAGCCATTCATACCTCCTTTCAAAACACTGACGGTTAACCAATCGACGGGCTCAAGATCCCGTCCACCCAGTCAGTGTGGCGAGGAAGGAATCTATAACGACAATTGCCTGCCGCTTTGCGAGACGAACCGCATGGAAGGACTCGCGAAGCGCGCGAGGAGCCGCCCCTCAATCGGACTCGAAATCCTGGAAGATAGAACCCGGCAGCAGCTCCCGCAGCTTATGGATCGCCCGCTGGTAGGTGACGGCCAGTTGCTTCGGATCTCCCCCGAGCAATACCGCAATCTCTTTGTAGGACTGTCCCTCGACTCCCCGCAGGAGGATCAGCTCGCGGTCGCGTTCATCGAGGCCATCAAGGGCAGAAAGAATCTCATCGCGGGTATCGCGACGCATCGTGACGGTAAAGACACCTGTAGCACCGGCGGAGAGGTTCTCGAGCGGGCTGCCGGCTTCTGTATCACCCGCGCCGGACTCGCCTATGTTCTTCGGCTTGCCCTTGATGTGCTTCTCAACCAGGTTATTGATCCGGTAGACCAGGGTGGTCGAGAGGTACTTCATCACCACCGGCGTATAGCGATTGTTGCGCGCCGGAAGATCGGCGAGCTTCGGCAGCGCCACCGCCCAGACATCATTGACGATGTCCTCGGGATCGTAGATCTGCGACAGGTTCTTCCCCAGGCGGTAGCGCGCGTTTGCAAGCAGGATGGGGGCGAAACGATTGACGACCCACTCGAGGCTGGGGGCATCGCCTTCGCGTGCCCGCCTCACGTGATATGTCGTGAGCTGTTCTGTATCATCGCCGGGAATGTCGGGTTCCATAGGAGCTTCCTGCAGGCTACCTTATAGTACAATCCAGGTGGTTTTGGGTTTGCGCAGATAATACCCGTTCACCTCCAATTATTACGCTGAAAGTTACCAGATGACCGACCCGGGCGGTAAAAACTCGCCTGCCATTCTCAACGCCTTCCTGAAGCTCTATCTCGAGGACCAGGAACAGGGGGAGGTTCGTCCCCTCGCCGAGTACCAGGAACGCTTTGCCGGTTATGAGGACCAGATCGCCGAGCGTTACGAGAGCCTGCAGGGCAGCGGCGAGACCTCGGCGTTCAAGGCGGCGACCCTGGACATACCATCGTCGGAAGATGATGACACCGCCGACGCGCCGGCTCCCGGTTCCAATCCCCGCCAACAAGGTAAAGACGGGACTGGAGAGGATGCCGCGGCAACGGGCGGCAACGCCTCCCAGCAACCCCTTCGCATAGGTCCCTACCGCCTCATGAGGCCCCTTGGCGAGGGCGGCATGGGAATCGTCTACCTGGCGACGCAGGCCGAACCCATCAAACGCCAGGTCGCCCTGAAGCTGGTGCGCAGCGCAATGACCTCCGAAGAGTTCCTCGTAAGATTCGAAGCCGAGCGCCAGGCGATAGCGCTCATGAATCACACCAACATCGCCAAGATTTTCGATGCCGGCACGACTCCCGACGGCAATCCCTACTTCGCCATGGAATACGCGCCCGGGGTGCCGCTCAAGAGCTACTGCGAGCGGGAAAAGCTCGGCCTGCGCCAGCGCCTCGACCTCTTCCTGCAGGTCTGTTCCGGAGTGCGCCACGCTCACCAGAAAGGAATCATCCACCGTGACCTGAAGCCTTCGAACATCCTCGTTGGAAACGACGGTGAAAAGCCGGTGGTCAAGATCATCGACTTCGGGGTCGCCCGCTCCATGGACCAGCGCCTGACGGACAAGCCCCTGGAGACAGAGGCCGGGCAGATGGTGGGAACACCGGAATACATGAGCCCCGAGCAGGCCGAGATGGGGCCGGCCGGAATCGACACCAGGACCGATATCTACGCTCTCGGGGTCATCCTCTACGAGCTCCTCTGCGGACTGCTGCCCTTTGACTCGGAGACCCTTCGCGGCGGAGGACATACCGAGATGAAGTGGCTGATCTGCGAGGTAGACCCGCCGGAACCCAGCCGGCGCCTGAGTGAATTCTCCGGAAAAGGCAAACTCTGCGAAGCCTTCGGGTTGACTCCCTCGTCACTCGAGCGCCGTCTCCAGGGCGACCTCGACTGGATTACCATGAAGGCGATCGACAAGGACAGGAGCCAGCGCTACCAGTCAGCCGGCGAGCTATCCGAGGACATCCAGCGCCATCTTGTCCACGACCCCGTCCTCGCCGGCCCTCCGACCCTGGGCTACAAGCTGAAGAAGTTTTCCCGCAAGCACCAGGCTGGGATCTTCTCGATCGCCGCGCTGCTGCTGATCTCCACGGCCATCGCCGTTCTTGCCTGGCAGGCCAGCATCAGAAAAACCCGACTGCAACGAGTCGAGAGAAGCGGCGAGAAGATCGAGCAGGCGAAAAGACACCAGGGAAACTACCTCGCGCTATCCAGGAAGCTGCTGAAC